>CAURIB010000164.1:0-3771 GCA_963524795.1 uncultured Streptococcus sp. | reverse complement strand
ACAAGAATGGTGCTAGAACTGGAGCTGTTTCTTGAGAGTTAGCAATCCAGATACCAAAGCTGTTAATACCTGTTTGAACAAGTGGCCAGAAAATTGAAAGAAGGATCGCTGCAATCGCTGAACGAAGGATAACAACAAACGGTACGAAACGTTTTCCGTTAAAGAATGAAAGTGCATCTGGCAATTTACGGAAGTTGTAATATTTGTTAAAGGCAGTTGCCCCTACAAAACCAGAAATAATCCCAACAAATACACCCATGTTAAGTGCTGGAGCTTCCATAACACTAATAAAGTAATCAGAAACTTTGATTGATCCACCCAATAGTGTTGAAACCGTAGCATTTGGATCTTTCAGCATGTCTCCTGATACACCAAAGATTGTACCAGTGATACGGTTGATTAAGATAAAGGCAAGTCCTGCTGCAAAAGCACCACCTGCACGTTCTTTAGCCCAGCTACCACCGATAGCAAGAGCGAATAAAATATGAAGGTTACCAATAACCCCCCAACCAATTTGCTCAAGAATACCACCAGTAATAACAAGTGGTGCAAAGTTAGGGTTAATCATTACGAGCGACTTACCGATTGAAATCATCAATCCAGCCGCTGGCATAACAGCGATAACCACCATTAGAGCCTTACCGAATTTTTGCCAAAACTCGAAAGACAAGACATTTTTGAATGTAGCTTTCATCATTCAAATCTCCTTATTTTATTTTAGTGCAAACGATTTACGAAAACGTTTGCACCGTTAACACCTCTATTATACCACTTTAAATTTTTTTGTAAAGGATTTATATAAAATTTTTTTGATTTTCAAAATTTCTTACCTCTCTTCAATTGTTTACTAACTTTGAGTTTACTGGGGTTTTCTGATATAATATTAGCTATGAAATCCTATAATACCTTGAATGATTATTATCGAAATTTGTTCGGAGAAAAAACTTTCAAAGTTCCTATCGATGCTGGATTTGATTGTCCCAATCGTGATGGTACAGTAGCTCATGGAGGGTGTACTTTCTGTACGGTTTCTGGTTCTGGAGATGCTATCGTCGCCCCTGACGCTCCTATTCGTGAGCAATTTTATAAGGAAATTGACTTTATGCACCGTAAATGGCCAGATGTAAAAAAATATCTAGTCTATTTCCAAAACTTTACTAATACTCATGAAAAACTTGAAGTCATTCGCGAACGCTATGAACAAGCTATTAATGAACCTGGTGTGGTTGGAATCAATATCGGTACACGACCAGATTGCCTGCCTGATGAAACTATAGAGTACTTGGCAGAACTATCAGAGCGAATGCATGTTACTGTAGAGTTAGGTTTACAAACAACCTATGAAGAAACTTCTGAATTGATTAACCGTGCCCACTCCTATGAACTCTACGTGGAGACGGTCAAGCGCTTGAGAAAATATCCCAAGATTGAAATTGTATCTCATTTGATTAATGGTTTACCAGGTGAAACTCATGACATGATGGTGGAAAATGTTCGGCGTTGTGTGACAGATAATGATATCCAAGGGATTAAACTTCACCTACTTCACCTTATGACGAATACTCGGATGCAGCGAGATTATCACGAAGGTCGTTTGCAGCTTATGAGTCAGGATGAATATGTCAAGGTTATCTGTGACCAACTAGAAATTATTCCCAAACATATTGTTATCCATCGCATAACAGGAGATGCACCTAGAGAAATGCTGATTGGTCCTATGTGGAGTCTCAACAAATGGGAAGTTCTAAACAGCATCGAAGCTGAAATGAGACGTCGAGGTAGTGTCCAAGGATGCAAGGCTGTAAAACAGGAGTTTATGAATGAAAAGACCACTTGAAATGGCGCATGATTTTCTTGCCCAAGTCATCACAAAAGATGATGTTGTTGTAGATGCGACCATGGGAAATGGCCACGATACCCTTTTTCTTGCCAAGTTGGCTAAGCAAGTCTACGCTTTTGACATCCAGAATCAAGCTCTGGAAAAAACAAGTCAACGCCTCCAAGAAGCTTGTTTGTCCAATGTAGACCTAATCTTGCAAGGCCACGAAACTGTGGATCAATTTGTGACAGAAGTCAAGGCCGCCATCTTTAATCTAGGTTATCTGCCTTCTGCTGATAAAAGCATTATCACTCAACCTCAGACAACCCTTGAGGCACTAGAAAAACTCTGTCAGATGCTCGTTAAGGGCGGACGGATAGCCATTATGATATACTACGGGCATGAAGGCGGAGATATAGAGCGAGATGCTGTCTTAGATTTTGTCAGTCAGTTGCCACAACAAGAATACACTGCTACGATCTATCGTACCCTCAACCAAATCAACAATCCACCATTTTTAGTTATGATTGAAAAATTAGAAAGGTATCGCCATGGATAAACAATACCTACGAGATAAAATAGAAGGACTTCGCCACAAATTCGTTGAATCAACCCAACATGAACGTGCAGTTGGTATGTTAGATGAAGCTCATATGAGCAAAAAGATGCTAAAAATCAAGAAAAAAATGATAACACTTGAAATGGAGCGTTGTCAGAAGAAAATTGAGCATAAGGATTGCTCGAAGATTGATCAAAAAATCCAAGAACAAAAGGAACTTTTTGAAGCTTGTCGAAAACAAAAATAAGGAGGTAGAAGATGGATTTACTTTTTTATCTCTTGATATTTTTACTTGTTCTCATTGTTTCTAGTACGACCAATAAGCTTCTTCCCTTTTTACCCATGTCTCTGATTCAAATTTTGTTAGGGATTGGAATTGGACTTTGTTTACCCAACAACCAATATCATTTAGATACTGAGTTATTCCTAGCTTTAGTCATTGGCCCGCTACTATTCCGAGAGGCTCAAGAAGCAGATATAACCTCTATCTTAAAACACTGGAGAATCGTTCTCTACTTGATTTTCCCAGTTATCTTTATATCAGCTCTGAGCATGGGGGGAGTCGCTCATGTCCTTTGGGCTAGCCTACCATTAGCCGCCTGTGTAGCAGTTGGTGCTGCCTTAGGTCCTACCGACCAGGTAGCCTTCGCTTCCCTTTCGGACCGGTTTACCTTCCCCAAACGGGTTTCTAATATTCTAAAGGGTGAAGGCCTTCTTAATGATGCTTCTGGTCTAGTAGCCTTTCGTGTGGCTCTCATCGCTTGGACAACAGGAACATTTTCGCTCACCCAAGCCGGAACTTCATTAGCTATTTCCATTGTTGGAGGTTTTGCAGTCGGCTTTATAACAGCCCTAATCAATCGCTTCCTCCATACCTTTTTACTTAGTGTCCGCGCAACAGATATCGCAAGTGAGCTCTTGCTAGAACTCAGTTTGCCCCTCTTGACATTTTTCATAGCTGAAGAAATTCATGTCTCAGGTATTATCGCCGTTGTAGTCGCTGGGATTTTGAAAGCCAGTCGTTTCAAAAAAATCAATCTGCTTGAAGCTCAGGTTGATACTGTTACCGAGACTGTTTGGCACACTGTAACCTTCATGCTCAATGGTTCTGTCTTTGTCATTCTTGGGATGGAACTGGAAATGATTGCTGAACCAATTCTTAAGAGTGCTTTTTATAACAATGTGCTCCTTCTCATCACTATATTCCTCTTGACCTTCCTACTCTTTGCCATCCGCTTTGTGATGATTTACGGCTTTTACGCTTTTCGGATTAAGAAACTTCATAAAAGCTTAGACAAGTATGTCAAAGATATGCTTCTCCTTACCTTTTCTGGCGTCAAGGGAACTGTATCCATTGCCACTATCCTTTTGATACCGTCTAATCTGGAACAAG
>CAURIB010000163.1:0-3781 GCA_963524795.1 uncultured Streptococcus sp. | reverse complement strand
ACAAGGCGGATCAAGCTTTCTTTCGTTTCTGGAATACCACGTGTTTTCAAACCACAGTCAGGGTTGATCCAAACTTTTCTGCTTGGTACTTTCGCAAGGATAGCTTCGATTGTGTGGTCGATTTCGCCTTCGTTAGGCACACGAGGTGAGTGGATATCGTAAACCCCAGGTCCAACTTCTGTTTGGAAGTTTTTCGCTTTGAGTTCGTCCAAGATTTCAAGGTTTGAACGGCTAGCTTCAAATGAGATAACGTCTGCATCCAAGTTGTCGATAGCTGGGATGATATCTGTAAATTCTGAGTAACACATGTGAGTGTGGATTTGTGTGTCTGGTGCCACTGTTGAGTGTACCAAACGGAAGGCTGGAATAGCCCAGTCAAGGTAGTCTTCGTACCAGTCGCTACGACGAAGTGGCAATTTCTCACGAAGAGCAGCCTCGTCGATTTGGATGATTTTCACGCCTGCAGCTTCAAGGTCAAGAACTTCATCCTTGATAGCAAGAGCGATTTGAAGAGTAGAATCCTTGATAGAGATGTCTTCACGTGGGAATGACCAGTTAAGGATAGTAACAGGTCCAGTCAACATACCTTTAACAGGTTTGTCAGTACGGCTTTGTGCATAGCTAGACCATTTCACAGTGATAGGGTTGAGACGAGTCACATCACCCCAGATGATTGGTGGTTTCACCCCACGCATACCGTATGATTGTACCCAACCATTCTTAGAGAAGAGGTAACCTGACAAGTTTTGACCGAAGTACTCAACCATGTCGTTCCGCTCGAATTCACCGTGTACAAGCACGTCAAATCCAACTTCTTCTTGCCATTTGATCCATTCGTCGATAGTCTCAGCAAGGAAGGCATCGTATTCTTCTTGTGACAATTCACCCTTACGGAAGGCCAAACGTTTAGCACGAACTTCCTTAGTTTGAGGGAATGAACCGATCGTTGTTGTTGGAAGAGCTGGAAGTTTGAATGCTTCTTCTTGGATTGCTTCACGTTCTGCAAAGGCTGGCAAACGAGTGTAGTCTGCGTCAGTCAATCCAGCGATACGCGCACGTAGTTCCGCATTTTCACCAACACGTTCAGTCGCAAAGAGTTCTTTGTTAGCTGCAAGAGCTTCTGCACCTTGACCGTTACGGATAGCATCCAAATCACGGATTTCATCCAATTTTTCAACTGCAAATGCAAAGTGGTTCAAGATAGCTGGTTCAAATTCTTCATTAGCAGTTGTAAATGGCACATGAAGAAGTGAGCATGAGCTTGTCAAGACAATGTTTTCAGCTGGGATTTGCTCAAGAATAGCCAAGCTCTTTTCGTAGTTGTTGCGCCAGATGTTCTTACCATTGACAATACCTGCATAAAGAGTCTTGTCAGCTGGGAAGCCACCTTTAACGAGTTCAAGAGTTTTCTTACCTTCAACGAAGTCAAGACCGATCGCATCTACTGGCAATTTCACAAGGTCAGCGTAGACGTCACGAACGTCACCGAAGTAAGTTTGAAGCAAGACTTCAAGACCTTTTTTGTCAGCCAAAAGCTTGTTGTAGATGTTCAAGAATAGGGCTTTTTCTTCTTCTGTCAAGTCTTTGACAAGAGCAGCTTCGTCCAATTGAATACGAGTTGCACCAAGTTCAGCCAATTTTGCAAAAACATCTTGGTAAGCAGCTACTAAGCTATCTACGAAGTCTTCTGCTTTTACACCTTCTTCAAAGTCTGACAATTGAAGGAAAGTGAATGGACCTACAAGGACAGGACGAGTGTTGAGACCAAGTTCTTTTGCTTCTTGGAACTCATCAAAAATCTTGTGACCTGCCAATTTTACTTGAGTGTCTTTTTCAAATTTAGGAACGATGTAGTGGTAGTTTGTGTTGAACCATTTCTTCATTGGAAGGGCACGAACATCCCCTTTTTCTCCTTGGTAACCACGTCCCAAAGCAAAATAGCGTTCAAGGTCTGACAATTCCAAGTTTTGTACTGATGCAGGAACTACGTTGAAAAGGAAAGCAGCGTCTAGGAAGTTGTCATAGTGAGAAAAGTCATTTGATGGGATTTCAGTGATGCCTTTTTCTTTGACGATGTTCCAGTGTTTTGCACGCAATTCTTTCGCAGCAGCCAAAAGTTCTTCTTCTGAGATTTCTTTTCTAAAGTATTTTTCAGTTGTAAATTTTAATTCACGGAATTCACCCAAACGAGGGAAACCGATGATTGTAGTTGACATGTTTTGTCCTCCAAAAATTGTTGTTGAAACTATCTTAACAGAAAAGAAACTGTCTGTATAATTGTAAAAAATTAGGCTTTGATATAGTTTGAAACTATATCACGATTTAAAGTACAAAAAAAGATTTGAAGAAGATTCCCCAAATCCTTTGATAGATAAAGATTGATAGCCTTTAAAGGCTACTACAATCATCGCAAAATAATCGTGAACTGACAGCTGACTATGGCTTGTTATTAGAAAAGACTATAATCACTGATTCTCAACTTTTTTCCTGTTCAAGTGGGACGACTGCTAGTGTCTTGCCTAAACTAGCTAAAACTTTTAAGACTGTATCCAACTGAGGGCTAGTCTTGCCTGTTTCCATCCTGGCTATGACAGGCTGGCTCACTCCACTAAGTTCTTCTAGCTTTTTCTGGCTGATTCCTTGTTCGTGTCTGGCCTCAATCAACTCACTCATGATAGCCACTCGCATATCACTTTCAAGGATTTCCTCCTTGGTAAAGAGTTGAGAGCGGACATCCTTCCAATTACTCCCAATGGCACTATTCTTCATCACTTAACCCTCTTTCTTTTAAGTCCTTCAGTTCACGCTTGGCTTTTTCAATTTCTCTCCTAGGAGTTTTTTGAGTCTTTTTGACAAAATGATGTAAAAGAACAAAACTACCATCAACCCATGCTACAAATAAAATCCTATCACGAAGAGGTCTTAGTTCCCAAATCTCATCTTCCAAATATTTGATATAGGGTTCACCAGCTCTCGTCCCATGCTGACTAAGTAGCTCGATATAGTCATTTAGTTTATTGAGTTTGATGCGGCTATCCTTACTTTTCTGACTAGCCAATTCTCTCATATAATCCAAAACTGGCTCGTTTCCATTTTTGTCCTTATAGAAGTAAATCGTATGCACCAAGCAACCTCTTTCTAATTTAATTATAACTCAAAAGTTATTAAAAGTAAATCTGAACACTCATAAAAAGAAGACCTTAGAAAAACTCTAAAGGTCTCATCTTTATTATTCGAAAAAATACGAAAAGAGTTACAAATTGAAGAAAATCCTAATTGTTACTCCAGCACTATCCCCTTTTCACGGAGATTAGCCAGACACTGCTCATAGTAGGCAGAGTCGTGTTCGCTATAGATAGGACTCTTCAGCCTCTCCTCTGTTAAATTTTCATAAGGAGGGCAAGTCTTGCCACGGTAGTTCTTATCCAGCCACTCTGGACTGACCTTATAGCCACGGGCAGACATCTCCTCCATAATCAAGTCATGATAGGCATAGAGACGATAGGGCGAATGGGTAAAGACATAGTCAACCGTTGCATGCTTTCTGCCCCAACCATTCCCACGCAGGGCACAACACTCTCGATGTTGCCCCAAGAGCTGAGGACGGGGCAGTTGTGAAATCAAAGCCTCATGCCAAAGTCTCATGAGAGTCTCCTTTCAGCAAGGTAGAATGTTGCAGATAAGCATTTGGGTAACGTTCAAGTAAATCTCTCGTCTTAGCAATTAATTCTTCTTTGGTGGCTTGACCAGAGTGATAACGCTTCAGTAAAAACATATAATC
>CAURIB010000162.1:0-3806 GCA_963524795.1 uncultured Streptococcus sp. | reverse complement strand
GTTAAGGGTTGGGGATAAATAGAGCGAAAGAAGTTGATCAGTTCCTGCACGGTTAACTTTTGAACGATGGCATTCTCTTGAGGGAGATAGGTTACACTAGCCTTCAACTGAGGATGACCAGGAGCCTTCCCCTCTACTTCAATGATCCCAGAAGTCGCCTTCCTATCTCCCAGAAGACAGTTCATCAAGGTTGTTTTCCCAGCTCCGTTTGGCCCGATCAAGGCTAGACAATCCCCCCGTTCAACCGCAAAAGAAAGATCTTCTAGGATCACCTTTCCTTTGATACTTTTGTTCAAGTTCTCTACTCTAATGACACTCATGAGACTCTCCTTTCAAGCAGGCTTGGCTAGCTGGAATGATGACAAAGACGACCAAGGTCGCTCCCGTTTTTTTCATTGCTCCATCTCCTTTTTAACAGCCTTGATCATTTTCAATCCTTCTTGAACCGCCCAGCTCATGATGCCAATCCCAGCAAATAATTCCCAAGGAAAATGGTAATAGAGACTATCATCCTTTGAAAAGATCAAATAGACGACCATCCCCACCACTGTTAACGTAAACACCTTAAACAACCATTGTTTCATTTTTCAACCCTCTTACTTTCTGACTTTATTATATGAAAAGAAAGAAGAGGCAACTAGATGATTTTGTCACTCGCTCACATGACAAATGTCACTAAAAAAAGCCAAGTGACTTCACTCGACTTTTTCTATTCTTCTTACTGACCTTCTTCTTTCATGCCATGCAGCTTCAAGGCCTTGACCAAGGCATCTGCCTTCATGTTTTTCAAATCATTGAGACCAGCATCTTTGAAGTAAGAAATTTCTTCTAGAGACTTGGCGTCAATTAGGTTGAGGTCAATCACACTGGTTGAGAGCAATTTCTTCTCTGGTGTAACACTATATTCCAAGCTAAAACCAGGAACGTTTTTTAGCTTCTTATAGTCTTCATTTTGCTCCAGCAAAGCTTGAATGGCTGCTGTGAGCTCTTCAGGTGACTTCTCTGCTGCGATAGTTCCAAGTTGTTGGGGCAGATCAGCTGTCACTTCGATACGAAGGTTTTCAACCTTATCTCCCTTAGATTTGATGATATCCCGGTGTTTTGTTCCATTGATATCTCCTACTAAGGTTGTGGTTTTTTCTTCATTTTTTACTTCTTTTTTAACAGAGGAACTGCTAGATGAGCTAGCGGTTGTAGTTTTCTTCGTTTGGGATTGCGAACAACCAGTCAATACCAAAATGGCTAGCCCAAGGGTTACAAAAAATTTCTTCATTTTTATAACTCTCCTTTCACATACTGATACCAGTATAACATATCGCGTCTTTCTTGTCTAAAAACTCCACTTCTCAAACCATTTCCTCCTCTTTTCAAGCTCTTCAATTTGAATAAAAATCTGATGAATATGAGACTTTTTGCAGAAACTCCTTTTTCTCACGAATAAAGCCTCAGTGGACGGTTCACTTCAGTCTCAATCCCTCTGAATCACGCCGATTTCATAGGAATCTCCTCGTTTATCTATATACAAAAAAAGGTTCCGAAAGGAACCTTCTGTTCAATTATTCTACACTAAACAAGTATGGGTAGACTGGTTGGCCACCTTGGTGGATTTCCACATCTACATCCTCATACTTCTCAGCAAGGACTTGGGCCAATTCATTTGCCAACTCCTCACTGCCGTCTTCACCGACATAGATGGTCACAATTTCACTATCTTCGTCCAACATATGAGCGAAGGTTTCTTCCAAGGTTTCCATCATATCTGGGTTTGAAACGACGATCTTACCATCGACCATTCCAAGATTATCATTTTCATGGATTTCAAGCCCATCAATAGTGGTATCGCGAACCGCTGTCGTCACACTACCAGACACAACATCGCCCAATGAAGCGCTCATGCGTTCGTAGTTTTCTTCGATCGACTTGCTTTCATCAAAGGCAAGAAGACTGGTCAATCCTTGAGGGATGGTCTTGGTCTCAACAACTGCTGCTGGTTGATCAATCACTTCTGCTGCAGATTGAGCAGCCATCAAGATATTTTTGTTGTTTGGCAAGATAATAATGTTGCGTGCATTCAACTCTTCAACCGCTTTGACAAAGTCTTCAGTTGATGGGTTCATGGTTTGACCACCAGAGATGATGTAATCCACTCCTTGCGCTTTAAAGATATCAGCCAATCCATCAACCGCTACAACTGCAATGATGGCATATTCTTTTTCTTCAACTGGTTTCGCTTGACGTTCTTCTTTTTCAACTTGCGCTTCGTGTTGGTTGCGCATGTTGTCGACTTTGACCTTGACCAAGCTTCCGTACTTAAGACCTTCTTGCATGACAAGACCTGGATCTTCTGTATGGACGTGAACTTTGACAATCTCATCGTCATTCACCACCAATAGGGAATCCCCAAGGTTGTTCAAATAGTTACGGAATTCATCGTAATCGAAGTCTTTGACATAGGTTGGACCTTGTTTCAAAGCGACCATGATTTCTGTACAGTAACCAAACTTGATGTCTTCAGTAGCCACATGGCCAGCGACTGACTTGTGGTGTTCTGCATTAATCATTTCTGACATGGTTGCAGGTGTTGCTTGGAACTCTTCAGAAGCGATGAATTCACCTGTCAAAGCTGACAAGAATCCTTCATAGATGAAGACCAACCCTTGACCACCAGAGTCTACCACGCCAACTTCTTTCAAGACTGGCAACATATCTGGAGTCTTCGCAAGAGCTGTTTTAGCTCCTTCAAGAGCTGCACGCATAACTTCCACTGCATCGTTGGTAGATTCTGCTTTTTTCTTAGCCCCGATGGCTGCCCCACGAGAAACCGTCAAAATGGTTCCTTCAACCGGCTTCATAACGGCTTTATAAGCAACTTCTACACCAGACTGGAAGGCTGCTGCAAGTGCTGCTCCATCCAATTCTTCTTTGTCTTTGACACTTTGAGAAAATCCGCGGAACAATTGAGAAGTGATGACTCCTGAGTTCCCACGCGCACCCATCAAGAGACCTTTAGCGAAGATCCCTGCCGCTTCTCCAACAGTTGATGCAGAACGGTCAGATACTTCTTTGGCCCCATTTTCGATGGTCATTCCCATATTGGTTCCTGTGTCCCCGTCTGGGACAGGAAAGACGTTCAAAGAGTTTACATATTCCGCTTGTTTATTTAAGCGCGTAGCCCCCGCTTGAACCATTTCTTGAAATAAACTTGTAGTAATATTAGCCACGATTATTCTCCCACAATCTTGATATTTTGAATATAGACATTCACAGTATCCGTAGTGATTCCAAGTTGATTTTCCAAACTAAATTTCACACGTTCTTGAATATTTTTTGAGACTTCGCTAATCTTTGTTCCATAGCTCAAAACAGTGTAAACATCAACTGCGATAGTTCCTGCTTCCGTTGTTTTGACAACAACACCTTTAGAGAAGTTTTCTTTCCCTAGGAGGGCTTGGAAATTATCTTTGATCGCATTTTTGCTGGCCATTCCAACCACACCGAAGATCTCAGTAGCAGCACCGCCTACAACAGTTGCGATAACCTCATCAGTCAATTCAATTTGACCGTCCTTTGTATTGATTTTTACTGTCATAATTTCTACCTCAAAAGTATTTTATATTCTATTTTACCATAAAAGAGATCAACTGTAAAAGGGTAGGGACTATTCTTCTCCCGCTGTGACAGCTGTCTCTAGAGAAAAAGAAAAGAACCTCTATGAGGTTCTATATTCTTTATTAAACGCGTTCTACTTTACCAGATTTCAATGCACGAGCTGAAGCCCAAACTTTTTTAGGTTTACCATCGATAAG
>CAURIB010000161.1:0-3807 GCA_963524795.1 uncultured Streptococcus sp. | reverse complement strand
ACAGAAATCAAAGGAACCGAAATTTGTTGTAATTTTTTAGACATCACTCTTCTCCTTTTCCAATTCACCACCAGCCATCAAGACACCAAGCTCTTGCTTGTTGGTTGTTTCTGGTGTTACAATCCCTTGAATCTTACCATCGTGGATAACGGCAATTCTGTCAGAGACATTTAAAATCTCATCCAACTCAAAGCTGACTACAAGGACAGCCTTACCATTATCACGTGCTTCAATCAAGCGTTTGTGAATGTACTCAATGGCACCGACATCCAGACCACGAGTTGGTTGGCTGACGATAAGGAGATCAGGATCTCGATCAATTTCGCGAGCGATAATCGCTTTTTGTTGATTTCCTCCTGAGAGTGCTGCTGCTGGTACTATCTCACTAGCGGCACGCACATCGAATTCTTCCATCAATTTTTTAGCATGAGAAATGATATTTGTGTAATTAAGAATTCCATTCTTGCTAAGTGGTTCTTTGTAATAGGTTTGTAGAGCGATATTTTCTGAAATCATCATATCCAAAACCAAGCCATCACGGTGGCGGTCTTCTGGAACGTGTCCCACACTCATTTCAGTGATTTGACGAGGATGTAATCCAGAGATAGATTGACCTTTTAACTCTACGCTACCTGACTCAATTTTACGAAGTCCTGTAATAGCTTGGATCAACTCAGACTGACCATTTCCATCAATCCCGGCAATCCCAACAATCTCACCAGCTCGAACATCAAGAGAAAGATTTTTAACTGCTGGAACCCCACGGTTTTCATTGACTACTAAATCTTTGATAGATAGTACAACTTCTTTTGGTTGAGCTGGCTGTTTCTCAGTTTTGAAGGAAACCGAACGCCCGACCATCATTTCTGCCAGGTCAGCATTGGTTGCACCAACAATCTCAACAGTCTCGATAGATTTACCACGACGGATAACTGTAACACGGTCAGACACAGCACGAATTTCATCCAACTTGTGAGTAATAAGGATGATTGATTTGCCTTCCTTAACTAGGTTCTTCATGATAGCCATCAACTCATCAATTTCTGATGGTGTTAAAACAGCAGTCGGTTCGTCAAAGATAAGAATGTCTGCTCCACGATAGAGAGTCTTCAAAATCTCAACACGTTGTTGAGCTCCGACAGAGATATCCGCTACCTTAGCAGAGGGATCTACCGCCAAACCATAGCGTTCAGACAATTCATTGATTTCTCGAGTTGCGCGAGCAATATCTAGCACACCGTTTTTGGTCAATTCACTTCCCAAAATGATATTTTCAGCAACTGTGAAGGCCTCAACCAACATAAAGTGTTGGTGAACCATCCCAATCCCTAGACTAGCAGCTTTCGATGGTGAATCCAGTTTAACAACCTGTCCATTTACTACAATTTCACCACTAGTTGGTTCAAGAAGCCCTGCTAGCATATTCATAAGCGTGGACTTCCCAGCTCCATTTTCTCCTAAAAGTGCATGAATTTCACCTTTACGAAGTTCTAGGTTAATCTTGTCGTTAGCGACAAACTCACCAAAGACCTTGGTAATCTCACGCATCTCAATGACATTTTCGTGTGCCATGTGCTCTTCCTTTCAGAGTTTTATTTTATTTCAATAAAACTTGTTAAAATGAGATCTTAACAAGCTCTATTGAGACAAAATTAATTTGCCCCAATTCTTAAAGAAGCGGCCCCAGGCCGCTTCCTAAGAAATGACTTCCTTCAATTATTTTTCAGGAACTTTGATGCTACCATCAAGGATTTTAGCTTTTGCATCTTCAACAGCTTTTTTACCTTCTTCAGAAAGGTTAGTTACTGCCAAGTCAACACCTTTATCCTTCAATGAGTAAACGATAACTTGACCACCAGGGAATTCACCTTTTTCAGCCTTGTTTGAGATATCTTGAACTGTTGTTCCAACTTGTTTCAATGTAGAAGCAAGCACGAAGTTAGCTTCTTTACCGTCTTTAGAAGTATATTTACCTTCTTCAACTTGGTCACGGTCTACACCGATAACCCAAACTTTTTCGTCTTCATTTTTGCTTTCATTCAAAGATTTAGCTTCTGAGAAGACACCTGCTCCAGTACCACCAGCTGCTTGGTAGATAACGTCTGCACCTGCAGCGTATTGAGCAGCAGCGATTGTTTTACCTTTAGCGGCATCACCAAATGAACCAGCGTAGTCAACTTGTACTTTGATAGATGGGTCAACTGACTCAACACCAGCTTTGAAACCAGCTGCGAAACGAGAAATAACTTCAGATTCCATACCACCTACAAAACCAACTTGTTTAGTTTTTGTAGTTTTAGCAGCTGCTACACCAGCAAGGTAAGCTGCTTCGTTGTCAGCAAATGTTACGCTGGCAACGTTCTTTTGATCTTTAATGACATCGTCAATCAAAACATAGTTTTTATCTGCGTGTTCTTTTGCTGCTTCTTCAACAGCGTTGTGAAGGGCAAAACCAACACCAAAAATCAAGTTGTAGCTTCCAGCCGCTTGGTTCAAGTTGTTAGCGTAGTCAGCTTCACTTGTTGATTGGAAGTAAGTAAAGCCATTATCTTTTGAAAGATTGTGCTCTTTACCCCAAGCTTGAAGCCCTTCCCAAGCTGATTGGTTAAATGATTTATCATCAACACCACCAGTATCTGTAACGATAGCTGCTTTAGTCTTCACATCAGAAGAAGATGAAGCTGCGTTACGAGAAGAGCGATTACCACATGCAGCAAGTCCAAATGCTGCTACTGCAACTAGACCAAGGCCTAGCCATTGTTTCTTGTTCATTACTGAACCTCCTAAATAAGATGCGCAACAAAGTTGCAAGTATGGATTGATTGGCCACAAGGACCTTGTCACTCAGAGAGTGACACAGACTATTGCAAGTCTGTAAATGAGTATGGAAGTAATTCCCCGACCGTCATCTCGACCGTCGATTTATCTTTGGCAACTAGAGTCACCTTTAGATCTGGTTTAAAAAATTCGACCATAACTTGGCGACAAGCTCCGCAAGGAGAAATAGGTTTCTCAGTTTGACCATAGACAATCAATTCTGAAAACTCACGTTGTCCTTCAGAGACCGCCTTAAAGATTGCCGTTCTTTCGCCACAGTTGGTCAAGGGGTAGCTAGCATTTTCAATGTTAACCCCTGTATAGATACTTCCGTCCTTGGCTACCAAAACAGCGCCAATCGGAAAATGTGAGTAGGGAACGTAAGCTTTTTTACTAGTTTCAATCGCTAAATCAATCAACTCAGTAGTCGCCATCAGCCAACTCTCCTTTTAAGATTGCTACACCAGAAGATGTTCCGATTCGTGTAGCCCCCGCTTCAACAAAGGCAACTGCATCTGCATAAGAACGAGCGCCACCAGCTGCTTTGACCCCCATATCAGGACCAACTGTCTGACGCATTAGTTTAACATCTGGTAACGTAGCGCCACCTGTTGAAAAACCTGTAGAAGTCTTTACAAAGTCTGCACCAGCTTTTTGGGCCAATTGGCAAGCCAAAACTTTTTCTTCATCCGTTAACAAACAAGCTTCAATAATAACTTTAACAAGTTTGTCTCCGCTTGCTTCAACAACAGCACGAATATCTGACTCGACTAATGCAGCATTTCCTGATTTGAGTGCGCCAACATTGATAACCATATCAATTTCGTCAGCACCATTTTGGATGGCTTCTTTGGTTTCATAGGCTTTGACAGCTGAAGTTGTAGCTCCAAGAGGAAAACCTACAACTGTACAAACCTTGACATCAGTATCTGTTAGACCAGCTTTTGCATGAGAAACCCAGCAAGGATTGACACAAACACTGGCAAAATC
>CAURIB010000160.1:0-3815 GCA_963524795.1 uncultured Streptococcus sp. | reverse complement strand
GTGTTGATGCCAATCGACAAGGCCACCTCCACCTCATCTTCACTCATCTGGCTGATCAGCATCATCCCAAGGACAATGATTAATAAACACTCATTTTCAGCAACATCAATATAGTTCATGTCCTCCTCCTTTTCATTCTTCTTTCATTATAAAGTAAAGAAGACCAGACAGCAATGAATTCGCAAAGCAAAAAGGTCTGAGACAAAAGTCTAACCTTAAATATAAAAAGCGAACAAAACGAGTTATCTGACACTCAGAATACTGTCTTGTTCGCTTTTTTTGTCTAATCTATCGATTTTTAAAATTTATAATAAAGAATTCCTAAAAGCAAAATCTTTTTGTCCCAGACTCCTCTTTTAGTGATAGCTTAAAGCTCGTTTAAAGGTTTTCCAAATACCTAAATCATCCGTTTGAAGGACCAGACTAGCATACATCCGTCCGATAAAGATGGTTGCAGCCACCGCAAAAGCAATCGTAATCATAAGTGAAATCCAAGCTTCCAAACCATTTGCATAGCCATTGATAGCTCTAAAAGGCATAAAGAAGGTCGAAATGAAAGGAATATAAGAACCGATTTTCAAAATCAAATTGTCTCCTGCAGCGCCTAGGGCAGTAACGCCAACAAAACCAGCTATTATCAAAATCATCAACGGAGATAAGGCCTTTCCTGCATCTTCAGGTCGAGAAACCATAGAACCTAAGAAGGCTGCCAAGACTACATACATGAAGAGACTGACTAAGATAAATAATAAGGTGTTAAGCGAGAAGGCTTCTCCCAAGTGGTTTAGAAGACCAGACTGGGCCAAGATAGGCATATCCTTAAAGAATAAGATAGCTCCAAGACCACCAACGACATAAATACCGATATGAGTCAAAATAACTAGAAGTAAGGCAATCATGCGTGCGTAGAAATAATGGCTAGCACGAATGCTTGAGAAGACCACTTCCATGATTTTAGTCCCTTTCTCACTGGCTACTTCTTGAGCAGTGACACTAGCATAAGTGATTAAGATCATATAAAGGAAGAAACCCAGTCCTGCAGCCGCAAAGGTTTGGACCATCTTTTTATTTTCCTTGGCTTCATCAATTTTCTCTGTAAATTGAACCGTTTGAGCCAAGCGTTTTTCCTGTTCCTGAGACAAATTTGCTTCTGAACGGTTGAGTTGGGATTGGAGTTCATTCAACTTAGCGGTCACTGCTAATTTAATTCCACTCTCTAGTGAAGTTTCACCATGATAGACTGCCTTAAGGACACTATCTTCTTGGTCAATCATCAGATAGCCCTTGATTTTCTCATCTTTGATAGCAGCTTGGGCACTGGCTTCGTCCTGATAATCAAAATTAAGACCATTGGCTGTTTTAAGACCTTCTGTAACAGTTGGAACCGAGCTAATCACTGCCACTTTATCATTTTGTGCCAAAGACGTTCCTTGAAGATAGCCAATCCCTCCAGAAAGTCCTAAAAAGAGGAAAGGTGAAATCACCATAAAGAAGAAACTCCACGACTTAACATGTCGTAAATAGGTTTCTTTGATTACAACCCACATATTTCTCATACTTCCACCCCTGATTCTAGTTTAAAGATTTCATCGATTGTCGGCGCTTGTTGGTCAAAGGTCGCGATATATTGACCTTGAGTCAAGATTGGGAAGAGTTCTCTACCTGCACTTTCATCATCTAAAATCAACTTCCAACTACCTTGCTTGGTCAAGCTAACCTGTTTGACATGAGGAAGATTTTCCAATTCTTCCTTGCTTCGTTCACTTGACACAAAGAGACGGGTTTTACCGTATTGATTGCGGACTTCTTGGACAGGTCCATGCAAGACCACACGCCCATCACGAATCATGAGGATATCATCACAGAGTTCCTCAACATTGGTCATGACATGGTCAGAAAAGATAATAGTTGCCCCACGTTCTTTTTCTTTTAGGATAACCTGCTTAAGGAGTTCGGTATTGACTGGATCCAAGCCACTAAAAGGCTCATCTAGGATAATCAAGTCTGGCTCATGAATCAGAGTAATGATCAGTTGAATCTTCTGTTGATTTCCTTTTGAGAGACTCTTAATCTTGTCCGTCAGTTTTCCCTTGACTTCCAGTTTTTCCATCCATTGAGGGAGTTTTTCTTTGATTTCCTTGGTGTCCATGCCTTTTAGGGTCGCCAAGTAACGAACTTGTTCAAGGACTGTCAATTTAGGCATAAGACTACGTTCTTCAGGGAGATAACCAATGCGAGCATAGGTCTCCTGACGAATATCTTGACCATCAAGCTCAATCTCCCCTTGATAGTCTAAAAATTTCAAAATACTGTGAAAAATAGTTGTTTTCCCAGCTCCATTTTTCCCAACCAGCCCCAAAATACGCCCTGGTCGTGCTTGAAAGTCAACACCAAACAAAACTTGCTTAGGCCCAAAACTTTTCTCTAGATTCCTTACTTCGAGCATCATCCACCTCCGAAATTTATTGCACTCATTATACTCCTTTTTGATAGCTTTTACAATGATTTATGTACATTTTTAAATCTTTGTTTTTAAAAGGATATTTACTAGATTGGGAATTTATTGGCTCTTCGCCAAGTATTTTATCCCCAGATTTTAAGTGATAAACTTATTATACTCATTTCTTGATAAATCCGTTGGCTATGTCCTCAAATGTTCATTTTCAGTCCTGAATTGTTACTAGCAATCTTCATTATCATGCCTAGCTTATCGTGCTATTTTATGGTATATTTTTGATAGACTATAGATTATCATAGGCAAGGAATCTGATATGAAAAAAAGACTTAAACTCGAACCAAACAACAATAACTTAATCATTTGGGAAGCTGAACAGCCAAAAGCCGTTCTTCAGCTTGTACATGGAATGGTAGAGTACGTAGAACGATATGAAGAATTTGCTCTAGCCATGAATAAAGAAGGCTTTACTGTTATCGGCCATGATCATCTCGGCCACGGTTTTACTGCTCAAAATCCAAGTCAACTCGGAGTATTTCCTGAATCTCCCGAGGAACTCATCGATGACATTGAAAAAGTAACCTTCTTTATTCAAGAAAGCTATCCAGAACTTCCAATCGTCCTTCTAGGGCATTCTATGGGTTCTCTTATGTGTCGCTATTATGTAGCTAAACGAAAACCACCCATTAATGCCTTAATTATCATGGCAACTGGTCAACAACCTCAATTTCTGACTCGATTCGCTCTCCTCCTAACAGAATGCATCCGACTTATAAAAGGGAATAAACACCGTAGTAAACTCCTGACCTATCTATCAACTGATAGTTTTAATCGAAGTATTAAGAATCCGAAAACATCTGTAGCTTGGCTCTCAAAAAATGAAGAATCCAACCAAGCTTATCTTAAGGATCCATTCTGTCAATTCATACCTACTATTCCCATGTACAGAGCCATTTTTTACTTCTCTAACCAAGTAGCGAGTAAACAAGTGATCGAAGAGATTCCAACCCAACTTCCTATTCTCGTTATTTCAGGACAAGAAGACCCTCTAGGAGAAAATGGCAAAGGTATAGAGAGATTTGTAAAACTCCTAAATGCTTCACATTCGAAAGTAAGCCTTCGATTAATCGAAGATGCTCGTCACGAAATTCTAAACGAGATCAATCGAAAAGATACCTATCATTTCATAGCTGATTGGATGACAAAAAACATTGGTGACTGACCTACTTATATCAGTATTAAATAAGACTTGTTCCCCTCGTCAATTTGATTCAATCATCAGGCTAAAGCTTGATGATTTTTTGTACTAAAAAGAGAGTGGGACAGAAATCGGTAATTCGTTAGAATTCGATTTCGTCGT
>CAURIB010000159.1:0-3834 GCA_963524795.1 uncultured Streptococcus sp. | reverse complement strand
GTCTTGTCAAACAAGGCTATGTTTGATGGATCTTCTATTGAAGGGTTTGTTCGTATCAATGAATCAGATATGTACTTGTACCCTGACCTAGACACATGGACTGTCTTCCCTTGGGGAGATGAGAACGGTAGTGTCGCAGGATTGATCTGTGATGTCTATACAACAGAAGGAGAACCATTTGCTGGAGATCCTCGAAGCAACCTTAAACGAGCTCTTCATCATATGGAGAAAGTTGGATTCAAATCTTTCAACCTTGGTCCAGAACCAGAATTCTTCCTATTTAAGCTTGATGAGAATGGAGACCCAACTCTCGAGGTGAATGACAAGGGTGGTTACTTTGATTTGGCGCCTACAGACCTTGCTGACAACACTCGTCGTGAGATTGTTAACGTCTTGACCAAAATGGGATTTGAAGTTGAAGCAAGTCACCACGAAGTTGCTGTAGGCCAACATGAGATTGACTTTAAGTACGATGAAGTTCTTCGTGCTTGTGATAAGATTCAAATCTTTAAACTCGTTGTAAAAACAATTGCCCGTAAACATGGTCTCTATGCAACCTTTATGGCTAAACCAAAATTTGGTATCGCTGGTTCAGGTATGCACTGTAATATGTCTTTGTTTGATGCTGAAGGAAACAATGCCTTCTTTGATCCAAATGATCCAAAAGGCATGCAGTTGTCAGAAACGGCTTACTACTTCCTTGGTGGTTTGATCAAACATGCTTACAACTATACAGCTATCATGAACCCAACCGTTAACTCATACAAACGTTTGGTTCCAGGCTACGAAGCCCCTGTTTACATTGCTTGGGCTGGTCGTAACCGTTCACCACTTGTCCGCGTACCAGCTTCACGCGGAATGGGAACTCGTTTGGAGTTGCGCTCAGTGGACCCAATGGCAAACCCTTATATTGCTATGGCTGTTCTTTTAGAAGTTGGTTTGAACGGTATCGAAAACAAAATCGAAGCGCCGGCACCAATCGAAGAAAATATCTACATTATGACTGCTGAAGAGCGTAAAGAGGCTGGCATCACAGACCTTCCATCAACTCTTCACAATGCTTTGAAAGCTTTGACAGAAGACGAAGTGGTTAAAGCAGCCCTAGGTGAGCACATCTATACTAGCTTCCTTGAAGCCAAACGCATCGAGTGGGCAAGCTATGCGACCTTCGTTTCGCAATGGGAAATTGACAACTACCTAGATCTTTACTAATGATAAATCAGAAAGATTGTCCGTGAGGACGATCTTTTTTTCTTGCATTTTGTATCGAGGTGTGATATATTTTGTATAACGAAGTGCGATATATCGAACTAAATAGGAGGTCTGGTTAAATGGAATTAACAGATAAGATTAGGCGTGTCTACCTTCCCATGACTGAAACGGGATTTTATATTCTGTTCTGTCTGCAAAAGCAAAACCATGGTTATGGTATTACACAGAAGGTCAAAGAGATGACAGATTCACAGGTTTCCATTAGTCCTGGGACCATGTATGGAACCCTGTCAAAGATGGAAAAAGATGGTTTGATTTCCTTTGTTCGAGAAGAGGAAAAACGAAAGATTTATCAGATATCTGACTTGGGTCAGAAAGTTTTAGAAATCGAAGTCAAACGTATTGAACGGCTCTATAGAAATAGTCGGGAGGAGCTTTGATGGAAAAGAAAGTTGTTTATAGAATTGCTACCATTGCGGATTATGATAGAGAGGCTCTCTATCTCGGAAAAATGCATGCTCAGGGCTGGAAACTTAAGGAAGTAAATTATTCTAACTTAGTAGTTGCGGTTAAGTATACTTTTGAAAAGTGCCAACCGGAGCAGGTGGTTTATCAGTTGGACTTTTATCCTATGAAAAGGTCAGAGAGAGCTTCCTATTTACAACTATTTAAAGATTGTGGGTGGGAGCATATTACAGACTTTAATGGTTTTTCCTACTTTAGAAAGCTTTATTCTGGAGTTGAATCGGATGCCGAGTTTGAAATTTATAATGACGCGGCCGGGAAGTTAGCAATGGTCAAGAAGATTTTAACAATGCGAATGCTTCCTATTTTGCTTCTCTTTTCAGCGCTACTACCGGTTTTCTCAAAGTCACTCAGTGGAAGAGGTTATTTCAGTTGGGGAATGTTTTTGATTGTTAGCATAGACTGTACTTTATTGATCGTTTTTGCGATTCAGATTTCTTATATTTTTTGGAGATTGTTTCAAAAGTGGAAAGAATTATCTGATAAATAAAACCAGGCATGTTTTCTAATTTGGAGGTTAGACAATGAATAGCAAAGTACAATTTCGAATGTTTACCATTCTTGATTTGGATAAGGTAGAAGATTATTTGCATGAGATGCATTTGAAAGGTTGGAAATTTAAATCGAATCGTTTTGGTTTTTTCTATTTTGAATCATGCCGACCAGATGATGTGATTTACCGTGTGTGGAATACTAGCTATCTTAGAAAAAATGAGGTAGATTTACAAAGTATTAAGGATAGAGGATGGGAATTTGTGGAAAATTGTTCTTATTCTATTTTTCGAAAAGCAACTTGTGATGTAGATTTAAATGATCAATCTTTCATGGACAATCGTCTTCGATGGGCTGATGTGAAATCTAGACTTCGTACATCTACAGTTTCTATCTCTGGCGGTCTAGTTATTTGTATGAGTTTGTTTCGCGAAAGTCTCTCTCAGTCTTTCTTTGTTATTTTTGCCCTTTATGCCCTCATGATTTCTTACCTAATCTATAGTTTTTACAGACTTAAAAAGAAATATCTTGAGAATGTAAGATGATTTTCTAGGACCTTAGACCGATTTTTAGCACTCTTGGTAAAAGAGTGCTAATTTTTTGAGTTTTTGTCTTGACATTCTTTTCTAAGGGTGTATAATAGAATCATAAGTTAGCACTTAGAGGTTACGAGTGCTAAAAAGATCTATCAGAGAGGAGTAGCGAGATGGTCACAGAACGTCAGCAGAATATTTTAAATCTGATTATTGACATCTTTACCAAAACGCACGAACCTGTTGGATCCAAAGCCTTGCAAGATTCTATCAACTCTAGTAGTGCTACCATTCGAAATGACATGGCAGCTCTAGAGAAGCAAGGTTTGCTTGAAAAGGCTCATACTTCCAGTGGTCGGATGCCGAGTGTGGCTGGTTTTCAATACTATGTCAAACACTCCTTATCCTTCGACCGTTTAGCTGAGAATCAAGTTTATGAGATTGTAAAAGCCTTTGATCAGGAATTCTTCAAACTTGAGGATATTCTTCAAGAGGCAACGAGAATCTTGACAGACTTGAGTGGTTGTACGGTTGTAGCGCTGGATGTAGAACCAAGTAGGCAGAAGCTAACAGCTTTTGATATTGTTGTCCTCGGGCAACATACAGCTCTTGCTGTTTTTACGCTTGATGAGTCTAGAACAGTTACCAGTCAGTTTTTGATTCCGAGAAATTTCTTGCAGGAGGATTTAAATCGCCTCAAGACCATGATTCAAGAACGTTTCCTGGATCAGACTGTTTTGGATATTCACTACAAGATTCGGACGGAGATTCCGCAAATTATCCAACGTTACTTCACAACAACGGACAATGTTATGGATCTCGTCGAACATATTTTCAAAGAAATGTTCAATGAAAATATCGTAGTTTCTGGGAAAGTTAATCTCTTAAATTTCGCTAATCTAGCAGCTTATCAGTTTTTTGATCAGCCACAAAAGGTTGCTTTGGAAATTCGAGAAAATCTGATTGGTGACCAGATGCAAAGTGTCCGAGTTGCGGATAGCCAAGAATCCTGTTTAGCTGACTTAGCAGTGATTAGCAGTAAGTTCCTGATTCCCTATCGTGGATTTGGAAT
>CAURIB010000158.1:0-3835 GCA_963524795.1 uncultured Streptococcus sp. | reverse complement strand
ATTCAATCCATTACCTGGTTAGAAGATTTTTTGATTGATTTTGAAAATACGGTTATCGTTGTATCCCATGACCGCCACTTTTTGAATAAAGTCTGCACCCATATGGCGGATCTTGACTTTGGAAAAATTAAACTTTACGTCGGAAACTATGATTTCTGGAAAGAATCTTCTGAACTTGCAGCAAAATTACAAGCAGATAGAAATGCAAAAGCTGAAGAAAAAATTAAACAATTACAAGAGTTTGTCGCACGTTTCTCAGCCAACGCTTCAAAATCAAAACAAGCAACCTCGCGTAAAAAAATGCTTGACAAGATTGAACTTGAAGAAATTGTTCCCTCTAGTCGGAAGTACCCATTTATCAACTTTAAGGCAGAACGAGAAATTGGTAACGATCTCTTGACAGTTGAAAATCTTTCTGTCAAGATTGATGGAGAAAAAATCCTTGACAATATCAGCTTTATCTTACGTCCTGGTGACAAAACCGCCCTTATCGGACAGAACGATATTCAAACAACCGCTTTGATCCGTGCATTGATGGATGATATTGAATATGAAGGAACTGTCAAGTGGGGAGTTACAACTAGTCGATCATATCTACCAAAAGACAACAATCGTGATTTTGCAGGTGGTGAAAGTATTCTTGATTGGCTTCGTCAATTTGCAAGTAAAGAAGAAGATGACAATACTTTCCTTCGTGGTTTCTTAGGACGTATGCTCTTTTCGGGTGACGAAGTTAACAAGTCTGTCAACGTCTTGTCAGGGGGAGAAAAAGTTCGTGTCATGTTGTCTAAATTGATGCTCCTCAAGTCAAATGTTCTTGTACTAGATGATCCAACCAATCACTTGGATTTGGAGTCTATTTCAAGTTTGAATGATGGATTGAAGAATTTTAAAGAATCGATTATCTTTGCCAGCCATGACCACGAATTCATTCAAACACTCGCCAACCATATTATCGTTCTTTCAAAAAACGGCGTAATCGATCGTATTGATGAAACCTATGATGAGTTTCTTGAAAATGAAGAAGTTCAAGCAAAAGTGAAAGAACTTTGGAGTCAATCATAAAAATAAAGAGCCCTGAAATCATTATTTCAGGCTCTTTCAGTAGAAATATATGAATAAAACAAAGCTAAACACATCCCTTTTTATAGTATCTTCTTTCCTGATTCCAGCTATCATGATGTTCTTTATTTACCTCTCACAAGGAATTTACTGGAACAGTGATACATCCCCCTTATTAGGAGATGGTTATCATCAGTATGTCATTTTTGATACCACACTTCGAAATATTTTACACGGGACAGATAGCCTATTTTACAGTTTTCAAAGTGGATTAGGCATTAATTTCTATGCACTCAGTAGCTATTATCTAGGAAGTTTCTTTTCTCCTCTTGTCTACTTTTTTAATGCACAATCCATGCCGGATGCTGTTTACCTCATCACTCTTCTTAAATTTGGAGCTATTGGGTTAAGCACTTATATTAGTTTACATGGAATGTTTTCTAAAATTCCTAGATCCCTGGTTCTTACCCTTTCAACATCATTTGCTCTTATGAGCTTTGCTATCAGCCAAATTGAAATCAAAACTTGGCTAGATGTTTTTATCCTAGCACCATTAATTCTTTATGGATTCAAAAAACTCATTTACAATGAGGGAGAGATTCTCTACTTTATCAGCTTAACCAGCTTGTTTATCCAAAATTATTATTTTGGGTTTATGATGTCTATTTTTCTCATTTTATGGTACTTGACACAACTATCATGGGACATCAAAGGAATTGGAAAACGCTTCTTTCATTTTGTGATTGTATCTCTTTTATCAGTTATAACAAGCCTTGTGATGTTATATCCAACCTTCTTGGATTTACGCACTCATGGAGAAAGTTTTTCAAAGGTTGACAGTATCTTTACAGAAAAAAGTTGGTATCTTGACGTATTTGCAAAAAATTTCATTGGAAGTTTTGACACTACTAAATATGGATCAATTCCAATGATCTACGTGGGATTATTTCCACTTCTATTAGCGATCACCTTTTTCTTTGTAAAGTCGATCAAGTTTCACGTGAAACTTTCTTACTTTATACTTTTGACCATTCTTATTTTGAGTTTTCGTTTTCAATTATTAGATCTCCTTTGGCAAGGTATGCACGCGCCAAATATGTTTCTTCATCGATACTCTTGGATCTTTTCTTTGACGATTATTCTGATGGCAGGAGAAGTACTAAATCGAATAGAGGATATCACTTGGATTCGTTTTAGTCTTGCTAATTTCCTCCTTATTCTAGGATTTGGAGCAACTGTCCTTTACAGCAGTCACTATAAATTTTTAGATGCAGTCAATTTCATTGTTACTTTTGAATTTTTAATTGCTTTCTATTTGGTCTGTTTAGGATTTATCCTAAAAAAGATACCGCCTAGACTTTTCTATCTTTCGATCCTTTTTTTCTCCATTTTTGAATTATCGGTAAATAGTTATTATCAAATGGAAGGAATTGCGAATGAATGGGTCTTTGCTTCTCGGTCATCCTACGAACGCGACTTAAAAGCCATCCAATCCTTAGTAAGAGGGAAGACAGACTCTAATTATCGGACTGAGATTCTACAGCCACAAACCGGCAATGATAGCATGAAATATGGTTATAATGGAATTTCTCAATTTTCATCCGTACGAAATACGGATGCTAGCTCAACATTGGACAAACTTGGGTTTAAATCTGAAGGAACCAACCTCAATCTTCGATACCAAAACAATTCTATTTTAATGGATAGTCTATTTGGTGTTCGCTATAATTTAAGCCAACAACCTGTTAAAAAATTTGGATTTAAAGAGATTACAACCAAAAATGGAATCTCACTTTTAGAAAACGAATATGCCTTACCAATCGCCTTTCTGTCAGCAAAACCTTATAAAAATACTTCCTTTACGAATTTGACACTGGATAATCAGACACGATTCATCCATAAAATCACGGATGAAAAATATAAATTTTATAAGAAATTAAATATTCTCTCGCCTACTTCACAAAATACTACATCTTCGTTGCAAACTGCAAAAATTGAAGAAGATAGTCATCTTTCCTACGCAAGTATTCAATATGAAGTAACGGTTCCTGCCCATAGCCAACTATATGTCAATGTTCCAAATTTACAATTTTCAAACGATGATCGGAAAGATATTGAAATCAGCTACAATGGACAGACCCAACGCTATACCATTGATAATGCCTTTCCATTCTTTTCGATTGGCCATTTTGACACAGAGGAAACAGTTACTATTCGTATGAGTTTTCCAGAAAATTCGACAGTCTCTTTTGATACACCAGAATTTTTTGCTCTGGATCTTGACCAATACACACAAGCTATCGCTAGCATTCGTCAGCAAGAAGTTGCTATTCACAAAAAGAAAAACAAATTGGTAGCAGCCTATAACGCAAATAGAGACACTACCCTTATTTTTACACTCCCTTATGATAAAGGCTGGTCAGCTAAACAAAATGGAAAGCCTATCCAAATTCATCGCATCCAGAAAGGATTGATGGGAGTTCGTGTTTCAAAAGGATCCGGAACAGTCACCTTAACATTTGTTCCCCAAGGCTTCATTGAAGGACTCATTGCCTTTTTCGTTGGAATCATTCTCTTTTTCCTCTACGAATGGAGACAAATAAAAAGACGAAAAAGCTAAGGAATCTAACCATCGTTCACTTATAAATAAAAGGCTAGGATAGTCATTATCCTAGCCTTTTTCAAAACAAAAAAACACCCAAATGGGTGCTATACTAGCTCCGCCAGTAGGACTCGAACCTACGACATCATGATTAACAGTCATGCGCTACTA
>CAURIB010000157.1:0-3836 GCA_963524795.1 uncultured Streptococcus sp. | reverse complement strand
AAACTATGACTTCTGGAAGGAATCTTCTGAACTCGCTGCTAAATTGCTAGCAGACCGTAATGCCAAAGCAGAAGAAAAAATTAAGCAATTGCAAGAGTTCGTTGCTCGTTTCTCTGCTAATGCTTCTAAATCAAGACAAGCAACATCACGTAAGAAAATGCTTGATAAGATTGAACTTGAAGAAATTGTACCATCTAGTCGTAAATATCCATTTATCAACTTTAAAGCGGAACGTGAGATTGGTAATGATCTCTTGACAGTAGAAAATCTATCTGTAAAGATTGATGGTGAGACTATTTTAGATAATATCAGCTTTATCTTGCGTCCAGGTGATAAAACAGCACTTATTGGACAAAATGACATCCAAACGACTGCATTAATTCGTGCAATCATGGGTGACATTGACTATGAAGGAACTGTCAAGTGGGGAGTAACTACTAGCCGTTCTTACTTGCCAAAAGATAACTCGGCAGATTTTGCAGGGGGAGAATCAATTCTTGACTGGTTGCGTCAATTCGCAAGTAAAGAAGAAGATGACAATACTTTCCTACGTGGCTTCCTCGGCCGTATGCTCTTCTCTGGAGATGAGGTTAACAAACCTGTAAATGTCTTGTCAGGGGGAGAAAAAGTTCGTGTCATGCTTTCAAAACTCATGCTCTTAAAATCAAATGTCCTTGTACTTGATGATCCAACCAATCACTTGGACTTGGAATCTATCTCAAGCTTGAATGATGGATTGAAAAACTTTAAAGAATCAATCATCTTTGCCAGCCATGACCACGAGTTTATTCAAACTCTAGCCAACCATATCATTGTCTTGTCTAAAAATGGCGTCATTGACCGTATCGATGAAACCTATGATGAATTCCTAGAGAATGCAGAAGTACAAGCAAAAGTTAAAGAACTTTGGAAAGACTAAAATATTCAAAACTCAGTTGGGTTAACCAGCTGAGTTTTCTAACATTTTATGAGGTAACATGAAATTATTATTTAAAACATATTGGACCTATTTTGTTTCTTTCATCAGTCCCGTAATCATTATGATAGGAGTATATCTATCTCAAGGTATCTACTGGAATAGCGATACATCTCCACTATTAGGAGATGGGTTTCATCAATACGTTATTTTTGATGTAGCTTTACGAAATATCCTACATGGAAATGGTAGTCTGTTTTACACCTTTACAAGTGGCCTCGGATTAAATTTCTATGCCCTATCTAGTTATTACTTGGGTAGTTTCCTTTCACCCCTAGTTTACTTTTTTGATCTAACTAATATGCCAGATGCTGTCTATCTGACAACTCTCTTAAAATTTGGATTGATTGGACTGTCAACTTACTTTAGTTTAAATAAATTATTTAAATCGATTCCTAAGCCTTTAAAACTAGCTTTATCTACTTCCTATGCTCTGATGAGTTTCACTGTCAGTCAATTAGAGATAAAAACCTGGCTAGACGTTTTTATCTTGATTCCTTTAATTATAACTGGTTTACAGCTACTTATCACTGAAAAGAAATTCCTATTGTACTTTACAAGTCTGTCAATCTTATTTATCCAAAACTATTATTTTGGCTATATGACAGCATTGTTTCTTATTTTCTGGTATCTCTGTCAAATTTCGTGGAACTTTAAGACTCGAAAATCATCTGTTCTTGATTTCATAGTTATCTCCTTTTTAGCTGGTATGGCTAGTTTGATTCTGACTCTTCCTACTCTATTTGATTTACAAACACATGGGGAAAAATTAACTGAAATTACAAAGTTTCAAACTGAAAGTAGCTGGTATCTTGATCTTTTTGCTAAGCAATTCATTGGTTCCTTTGATACAACCAAGTATGGGGCCATCCCAATGATTTTTGTTGGACTACTTCCCTTTATTTTGACCATTTTATTTTTTACGCTGAAATCTATTAAGTTTCACGTGAAACTTATCTATGCAATCTTCTTTGCATTTCTAATTGCCAGCTTTTATATTGAAGCTCTTGATTTATTTTGGCAAGGTATGCATACTCCAAATATGTTTTTACATCGCTATGCTTGGATTTTCTCTACCTTGTTAATTTACACAGCGGCGGAAGTCTTAAATCGTCTGAAAGAAATTAAAATCTGGAATTTTTTAGTTTCGCTTTTTCTTATAGTAACAGGATTTTTAGCTACCATCTATCTAAAATCACATTATTCTTTTTTAACAGATTTGAATATTCTACTGACTCTTGAATTTTTGATTGTCTATTCTCTTTTACTCCTTACAGTTATCAAAAAGTTTATCTCTGTGAATCTGTTTGCCATTCTAATTTCTTTATTTATAATGGTTGAAGTGAGTTTAAATGCTTCATCTCAAATAGACGGAATTGCTAAGGAATGGGGATTTGCTTCTCGAAGTGCTTATAGTAGAGATATCCCAGCTATGGAATCTTTCTCAACATATATTGGGAATCAATTTACTCGTACTGAGAAACTAGAAACTCAGACAGGAAATGACAGTATGAAATTCAACTACAATGGAATATCTCAATTTTCATCTGTTCGAAATCGTTCAGCAAGCTCTACTTTGGATAAACTTGGATTTAAATCCTCTGGGACTAATCTCAATCTCCGCTATGCAAATAATAGTATTTTGGCTGATAGTTTATTTGGTATCCAGTACAATATCTCAGACAGTCCTATTGATAAGTATGGTTTTAAAGATATCTATCAAAAAGATAATCTTACCCTATATGAAAATCAATACTCTCTTCCGATTGCCTTTGCTAGTCAATCTGTTTACAATGATGTCAAGTTCAATGAACATACCTTGGATAATCAGGCCTCGTTTTTAAATCAACTTGCTAACGTCAATTTTGATTATTTTTCTCCAATCCCTTATGATAAAACAGAAAATACTAATGATTTGATTAGTGTTACAAGTTCTTCAAATGAGGATGCAGCAATCCAGTATCAAATTGAAGTACCAGAAAACAGCCAAGTTTATCTTTCTTTCACAAATCTTCACTTTTCTAATGATAAACAAAAGAAGGTTGACATCCTTGTAAATGGTGAAAAAAAGACTTTTACAACTGATAATGTCTTCTCCTTCTTTAATCTAGGCTATACAAAAGAGAAAAAAACTTTCAATATCAATGTTAGTTTCCCTGGAAATTCACAAGTATCATTTGAATCTCCTACCTTCTATCGTTTAGATACCAAAACATTCACCGAGGCAATTCAAAAAATTAAAGAACAACCTGTCACAGTATCAACTTCTAAAAACAAGGTTTTTGCTACATATGATGTCCAACAAGATACATCTATTTTTTTCACCATTCCTTATGACAAAGGTTGGTCTGCCTACCAAGATGGTAAGAAAATAGAAATTAAACAAGCTCAAACTGGATTTATGAAAGTTGATGTTCCCAAGGGGAAAGGAACTATTACACTTTCCTTCATTCCCAATGGTTTTATTACTGGAGCAATATGTTCCTTTACTTCTCTCTTACTATTTGGAATCTATAATCACAGACGTAAGTCATCTAAGGCATAAAAAAATCGACCAATTAATCGGTCGATTTTTTTAATATTCTTCCATTTTCTTAGGTTGATAGTCTAGCATACCTAAACCAGTAAATAGGGCTAATATCACAACAAGGAAAATGACTTGATGATGAATATTTCCTGTCATAGAGATTGTTTGTCGTAATCCAGAAACTGAGTAACTCATTGGTAACCAGGGATTAATAGCTCTAAAGAAATCATTTGTCAAAGCAAGTGGATAAGTACCTGCACTTGATGCCAACTGTAATAGAAGCAAAATAAGAGAGAAGAAAGCTCCTATACGGCTATTCCATGTTGTTAAAGC
>CAURIB010000156.1:0-3841 GCA_963524795.1 uncultured Streptococcus sp. | reverse complement strand
TTAAGAATGTATTGGCCTTGGAAAAAGGCTTGGAACCCCAAAATCCTCTGTAAACGGAAAGAGGACTCGGGTGAGCTGATTCAATAATCAGATGTTGAGGATTTGTTACCAATACCTTCTTCTTACGTGCATAAGCACCCCAGAGTACAAAGACTACAGGTCTATCTAGATTATTGACAACCCGAATCACGGCATCCGTGAAAGGCTCCCATATTTGACCAGCATGACCATTTGCCTTCCCAGCAGGAACGGTCAAGCAAGCATTGAGAAGTAAAACACCCTGATCAGCCCAAGCTGTCAAATCATGGGATGCTTTAACTCCAATGTCAGCAGCAAGTTCTTTTAAAATATTTTGCAAAGAAGGAGGCGCTGGGATATTATCTGGAACAGAAAAACTCAAACCTTGAGCCTGACCAGGACCATGATAAGGGTCCTGACCAAGAATCACCACTTTAACCTCTTCAAGCGGTGTAGTCAACAGAGCCTGAAAAACCTTTTCCTTGGCCGGATAGACAGTTTCTTGTGCATAAACCTGTTCCATAAAGTGATTGATTTTCCCAAAATAACCCTCAGGTAATTGCTCTTTAATCAAAGCATGCCAGGATGAGTGTTGCATCTTAATCTCCTTTATAGTATCCATCTAAAAGCACGTTTTAATTCACCCGTACCATTTTTAAAAAAGCATAAACCATGTGCGAGTATGATTTTATCCGGTTTCCAGTTTAACATACGGGAAAAGGAAACCTTTGCTTCCCTTTGTCTTCCTAAAAAAGTCATCCGATAATCGATAGGAGTTTGACCATCAGGGGCTGTTACACGAGCTAAACGATAGAATTTTCTGCGGATTGGACTAGCTATTTTTTCTGGTTCAAAATTCTCTATAAGGTCTGTTACAATAAGTGTTTTAGTTGATTTATGAAAAAACACGACCTCTTCGATAACAGAACTTCCCTTAAAAATAAGCTGTTCAATCTCATCAGACCATAAGTCAGGAGCCTTATCTGTTAAGGAAGCTTCAAATTTCACCTTGACATTCTGACTTTTCGCTCTCTCTTCAACTCCTGGACTAGACCATGCTTGCGCATAAGGATATCTTTTTCTCCAATCTGCAATATAGGCGTAGTGAATCTTATTTGGTGAAATCAGGTAAGCGACTTTGCCCAAAGCGTCTAGTTCAGTAAACAGTCCCTCATTTGGCGCAATCGGAGAGTGAATCCAAAGTTTGCCATCATTTAACTTAACCACCGTCATACGTGTCTGAAAAGGAAGCTTGAAGATCTTCATATCCATTTGAATCAAATCACCATCTACTATCCAGATATTTTGATCAACTTCCTTTAGTGTATACAATGGTTCATAAAGAGAAAGTTCTGGCCTTGACATCGTTAACTACTCCTTCGTTAATACTGCCTCTATTATAGCAAAAAGTGGCTATCTAAACCACTTTTAAAAGTATCTATTAAGATTTGAGAAGTTTTAGAAAGAATTTATACTAAAGAGCCTTTATTCAACACCTTTTCTCGTATTAGAAAGGATAAATTCTTTGTCGATTTCATCAATAATCAATTCTGTTCGAGTATTAAGTTTTTCATCAAATCTTTTATTCAATTCCTTTACAACGCTTATCTTAAACTCACCACTTGATTTTTGTTTATAGTAATCAAATCCTCCAGAAGCCGCGCTACAGCAACTCCCCCAATCTGAAAGATAGCCTATTATTTCAAAAACACTATCATTGTATTTTTCAAATTTTTTAGTTGCAGAACTTTTTAGATAGCCTGAAATACAATTTACAAAAGAGTAGTAATACTTAGAGTCACGAAATGAATTGTATTCTGCACTATGAAAACTTGGATCGATAATTCGTTCTTGTTAACATTTTTCATAGTTGGTTTCCTCGTCATTTTAATATCAGACTGAGGTAGACAAGCAATTAGTTATTTAAGTTTTTATTTTTTACACTAATTTTTTCTAAAAACTTTTCTAGATTTTCACTTCTTTGTTCTAAAAATTCACTATCTGCACCTAATTCTTGGGCAAGTTCTAAATCTTCTTTGTTGATAATGATCTCTTTGATTTCAAGCAAGAATTCCTCATCTAATTGCCCAACTTCCCATAAACAGTGTGCTAAGGCGAACAAGACATCATACATATCGTCATCATATAAATCCGATGTCAGGTCATTTTTGATTGTATTTGCATCCTCTCCTTGATTGTATCTCTCGAAGAATTCTTCTTTAATATCTAAGGAAGTGTCATTTCCAAAAATCGTTGCATCCCATGTTCCCATAATTTTATGCTCCTTTTATTTAATTTTATTTTAGAATCTTTAAAGTTTCCCCAAACAATTCAGCAAATCTTTATAAGAATGAACTTCATATGTTGGATGTAGTTGTGTTGCATTTTCTAAATGTTGAGGATTGTACCAGACAGTATCAATTCCTGCATTTTGTCCACCCTTAATATCAGCTGACAAAGAATCACCAATCATAAGGGTCTGATTTTTATCAAAGTTAGGGATTCGAGCTCCAATTTTTTCATAAAATTCAGCATCTGGTTTTTGGGTATGGAGCTGTTCTGATATGAAAATTTCCTTGAAATATGGTGCGATTCCAGATTGTTCTAGACGACCTGTTTGAATATAGGTGATTCCATTTGTCGCAGCATAGAGCTCATAGCCCTGACTTATCAATTTTCTTAATAAATCTTCGACACCTGGGAATGTCTGTCCCTGTTTTGATAGGAAAAACTGGTAGCACTCTGCTAAGTAGGACCCATCTTTTTCAATACCAAAGTGAGCAAACAATTTTGCAAAACGTGTATTGATCAATTCTGATTTTGTAATCTTTTTCTGTTCCAAATCCTTCCAAAGTGATTTGTTCATAGGTACATAATAATCTTTGTAAGCTTGGATATCCTCTACTCCTTCTTCTTCTAAGAGTTGCGTCAGAGCTATATCCTCAGCAACATCAAAATCAAGTAAGGTGTGGTCGAGGTCGAATAATAGAAATTTGTATTTCAATTTAAAAACTTCCTTTCTTGGAGGGCAAAGAGTGGGACTAAATGATTCAAAAAAATTTTAAAAATTTTCACCTCTACTTATTGAATAGCTTAGCCCAATTTTGCTTGGAATTTAAAATTCTTGAGACATAAACCTCATATTTGTCGATATAATAAAAAGCTAAGTAATTTTCAATTGGCATATATCGATAACGTTTTCCGTCATTTGTTAATTCACCATAACCTCGACTCGATACCAAAGGGCATGCTTCTGGAAAGGTTTCTAAAGTTTCTAGTGCCGTTAGAATAAGGTCTAGTTTACTATCGGCAGATTGTTGACTGTAAAAATTCAGTACAATATAATCATGTATTTCTCTCAAGTCTTTCTTAGCTTTATCCGTAAGAGAAACATGGTAACGTTTATGATTACTCAAGTCCAAATTCCTTTCTTACATCTGCTAAAGACGTTAGTTTACCTTGCTCAATTTCTTGATGTCCCAACAAGATTTCTTTTTTCAAGTCTTCAAAAGCAACCTGATATTGGGTCTCTTGTGAATCACTAAATACGAATTCTTTAGGATCAACTGCACCTGTCGCAATTTTACGAAGTGCAGCATTAAAGATATCTGACAGGGTTAACTTTTCATCAGCTAAGATTTCTTTCGTTTGTTGGTAAAAAGTCGAATCTGCTCTAAAATTAACAGGTTGAGTATTTGCCATGATTAATACCTCTTTGTAAAGATGATTTGTAAATACATTTTATCATCTTTAGATTTAAAATTCAACGAAAAGAGAGTGGGACAGAAATCGGTAATTCGTTAGAATTCGATTTCGTCGTCCC
>CAURIB010000155.1:0-3850 GCA_963524795.1 uncultured Streptococcus sp. | reverse complement strand
TTTACGCTATAGCCCTCACGTCGCTTCGCTCCTCAGGATCAATATCTCTAAACTCATCTGCGACTTTCAGTCTTGATTCGTTAAGAGCTATAGAAAAAAGAGCACACAGTTCACTTCGCTTAGGGCTGCTGGATTCCTCCCCTGACCCGCTTCACGCAGAACTGTTGCTCCGATAGGTATTATATCATAATTTGTTCGATTTGCAAAGGTCCGGTTTTTATTCTTGTGTTTCGGCCTTGGCTGCGAGTTTGGCTTGTTTTTTTCGTTCTCGACCTTGGCGGAAGAAGGTCTGCATGATGGCTGCACATTCTGCTTCCAAGATTCCTGTTTCTACTTCTACCCGGTGGTTGAGACGTTCATCTGTCAAAATGTCGTAGAGACTCCCTGCTCCACCGAACTTCTGATTGGTCGCACCGTAAATCACCTGGGGAATCCGAGCTAGACCAATGGCACCACTACACATGACACAGGGCTCAATCGTGACAAAAAGCGTCGTATCCAGCAGGCGCCAGCTATTTTCACGCTGATTGGCCTCCTCGATCGCCATGATTTCCGCATGCATGACCGCTCGTTGCAATTCCTCTCGTGCGTTGTGGCCACGTCCAATGATCTCACCGTCTTTGACAATGACACAGCCAATCGGTATTTCCTCATGGGCCAAGGCAATCTCCGCCTCCTTCAGGGCTTCCCTCATAAACATCGCTTTTTCCTCTATCGTGTAGTCCATCTCTTCCTTCTTCCTTTTAGTTTCTTTGTTCATTATACCATAGGCAGCTTACGACTCACAAAAAAAGCCGCCGATTGGGCGACTCTTATGGGAGATTATTATGAAAAAGTTTAGGAGGTTTAAACAAAGTTAGGAGGTCTTTGTTTATGCTTCTAGTATAGCTGGCCTATCTTAAATAAAGCTTAAGTTCTCTGAGTATTGATGATTTTGGAAATATCACCACTTAGAATCTCAAAAATATCTGACAAATTGCTGGCTTACTACTATCCGCTTTGTCGCAGAACCAACTATTGTGGCATCGCTCATCCTTTACGTAACTCAAGGATTTGGTCATAGCGCTCTTCTTCATCAATATGATGGGCTATTTCTAGTACCGTGATCGGCAAAGAAAAGATTAGGTCTCTAACCAGACGACTATTTTTTTCGTCCAAAGCTGATGTCACTTCGTCCGCTAATAAAATATCCTTCTCGCGTAAGAGAAAACGAGCCAACTCTAATCTGACACGCTGACCTCCTGAAATGTTTTCACCATTATTATGAATTTCTACATTCAAAATATCCTGAAATTCATCTATTAAGCCAACTCGGTCCAACACCTCCAATAATTCATGGTCCTGAAAAGGCTGACCAAAAGTTAGATTATAGCGGATAGTATCGTTAAACAGGAAGGGATGCTGGCTAATTAAACCGATATTCCCTTGGAAATGACTCGTTATTTGATTTCCATCATACTGAACGAAAATGTCACCCTCATCACATACTTCTTCTCCTAAAATCAAGCGAAAAAGAGTCGTCTTTCCAGACCCGCTCGGTCCTTTGATTAAGACCTTCTGACCTACTGAAATCGTCGCCGTCAAATCAGAAAAAAGCTGACGTTCAGCAAAACTTTTTGAAATATGATTTAAGCGCAACGATTCGAGATTTTCAACAAATTGATCCTTTGTCTCTTCGAAATCAGGTTCTTCCTCGATAATCTTAAACAGGCGGTTCGCAGTCGGCAAGGCACCTTGGAGATTGGCTGCACTGTACATCAGAGTTTGGATCGGTTCTACCAGCATCCCCGCAGCAACATACATAGAGATGAGGCTTGTAATAGAAATAGAATTTCCCTGTAAACTCAAATAAAAGCCTAAAGCAAGAGGAACAACCTGACTAAAAAAGACCATAAATCCATTAAAGAAAAAAATAATATTATGTGTGAAACAAAATCTTTGGATGGCTTTTTGATATTCTCCGTTTAAATCATTCACGCGCTCTTCATTCAGCCTCATGGCCTGATTAATCCGTAAGGTTTGGCTGCCTTGCATACTATCCGAGACAAGCCCATGTAATTTCGTTCTAAGCTTGGACCAGCTGTCTCCCGAATCTTGTAAACGACGATTCATGATGAACTGAGGAATAGGTCTCATAATCGTAAAAATGACAAAAATAAGTCCTAAGAGAAAATTTTGTGAAACAATATAAATGGCTGTAACAAGGGCGACAAATCCCCAACTCACCATAACATTTATATTTTCCAAATAATTATCGCCCACATATTCCATATCTTGAGTTAGCAGACTAACTTTTTCATCATTGGAAAATTTAGGATTCAATATGACTTTCTTAAATAAAAGGGCACGGACACTTTTGTTGATTTCTCTTCGGAATATATTGTGCGAATGGTTTGAAAACAGCATCAGACTATAAATAACAAGATAGACAGACAAACCAAATAAAACAAAATTGAGAATTTTTCCATAAGAAAGGCCGTCTTGATCTAACTTCAAGGCCTTCGTTAAAATCAGAGGTTGCGCCAACACCAAACCACTATTCACAATACGCCCTAAAAAAATAGGAAAAAGATACTTCTTATCAATGTACTTATAAATATTTCTCATAATTATCATCCATCAAAATAGAGGGCTAGCACAACCCTCTTCTCTAATTTATTTAAAATCGTGATTATTTACAATCACAATTATAGTTAAATACTCTAGGTTTAGCATTCATTTTGTCATCGAATTTGTTATTCACTTTAACCTTCACCGAAAATTACAATCTCCATGTGTCAAAATTGTTAGTTCCAATAATTCAGCATCTGTATCGCTTATTTTAGATAGATACTTTTCGACCTCATACTCACCCTCACTTAAATATTTATTTTTATCAAGATAAGCATGAAACTCTTTCCTAATCACATCATTGCTGTCGACTACTCTATTCAATTCATTCGTAAGAAAAAATGAATGATTGGTTTTAGTATTAAAATACAACGTACCATCATCAGTACTATATTTTAATATATATCGTGACAAATTCATATTATCACCTCTTAATCTGTGTGACTTAACCTACAGTAAGTATACACCGATAGAAATATTAAATAAAGCAATATTCAGCAGATTAGAAAAGTTCCAACTTTTAATATTTTGGAAAAGGTTATCCTATAAAAGCTGCAATTTCGCCAACTTCTTGAGCAATATAGGTGGCGCCGGCTTCTTCCAATTCTTCCCTGCTTCCAAAGCCATAAAGGACACCGATAGAATCAAGCTTTTGCGCTTGAGCGCCAAGCACATCGTGCTCCCTGTCTCCAATCATGATGGTATGCGCCAAATCTGTAATCCCATTTTGCTCCAAGGCATACTGGATAACATCGCTTTTTTTACTACGTTTTCTATCCATGGTCGCACCAGCGACAAAGTCAAAATAATCATACAAACCAAAGTGTTTGAGAATTTGAATGGAAAATTCTTCAGGCTTTGACGTAGCTACAATCAACTGTTTGCCAGCCTGCTTGAGAGAAGCCAGCAAGTCAGGAACGCCTAGATAGACCTCATTTTCATAAAGGTCTTTTTCGGAAAAATACTCATGATAGTAGTCAATGGCCTTTAAACATTCTTCCTTAGAAAATCCATAAAAGCGCTCAAAAGACTCCTGCAAGGGCGGACCGATGAAAACTCTCAATGCTTTCTTGTCTGGCACTTGAATCCCATATTTTCCTAAGGCATAGGCCACCGAGTTGGTAATCCCTAGTTCTGAATTGGTCAAGGTGCCGTCTAGGTCAAATAAAATCGTTTGATACATTTTTTCCTCTTTCTGCTTTCAAAAAGAGGCTGGGACAAAAGTCCTAGCCTCTCAATT
>CAURIB010000154.1:0-3852 GCA_963524795.1 uncultured Streptococcus sp. | reverse complement strand
TAACTTTTCTATATGTTCATTTAAAGTTACTTTATCCAATCCGTAGTCTGGTAAATCATCGTCACTTTCTTCTTTGGAGTTTTCTTTATCTTCAACCTTATTTTCTGAAGTAATTTCGTTGGTTGTACCAGTCTCATTTACACCTATATTATTCTTCGGTTGCTCCTCAGTTTTATCTACAGCAGTATTATTCTTATCACTATTTTCAGTATTGTTTGAATCAGGTTTTAATTCTTTATTAGGATGTGTAGACGTTTCAGTTTTGGATTCTTTTTCTTTTATTCTTTTTGCTATTAAGTCTTGTGCTTCTTTCCATTCTACTTCTGACAAGTCGGATTTAGTGATACTTCTCAATGAACCACCTCCCGCTCTTGGAATACTAAATGATTTGTCTTCCCATACAAAAGTTTCTTTTGCCAATACATCTTTCGGATCAAAAATATAGCCATCTGGAGTTGCAAATCGACCTTCTGCAAGAGCTTTCTGAACTTCTTCAGCAGAATGGATAATTTGCCAATTCTGCATTCCAGCGCGTTTTCCAAGAGGAGTCACATTAGCAATAACAGATCCAGCATCCTCATGACCCGGCTTAGACCAAACTTCAGGACGCACATCAGGATGTTGCATTACATATTTAATAGTCGCAATTTGATCAGGCTCTAACCATGAGTAAGGCACAACGTGAATATGATCAATGTGTGGAATAATGAATGAACTTCCAGTATCATAGGTAGTATTAGCTGCATGCATCGGCAAACTTGAGACATCTACAGCTAATCTTGGTTTAATCCCTGTGTCTACTATATCATAACGATAATGATCTCGATCCTTAAGCATTAGTTCTTGTTCAGAAAAAGCAATTTGAGTAAGATCAAGTTCGTCTCGAGAATAGAAATATTCTTTTCCGTTTTCTTTAAGAACATAACCAACTTTACCATTTTTGATAACTTTACTAGTCACTTTTTTTGAATCAAATTTTGGTTTTTCTTCATTATTCATTTTCTCTGAAGGAATAACACTATCATTAGCTTGACCTTTTTCCTTCATCCACTTGCTAACTTCATCTAATTCAAATTGTTCTAACTCTCCAAATCCCACATAATGGAAATGATTTCCATGTCTCGCTATAATGCCTGATTTATCAACTGAATAGATAGAATCTTTACTGAATACATATCCATCACTAGTATCGTATGGTTTGCCATCCAGACCTTTTCCATAAGCTTTAATTGAATTTCCTAAAAATTTATGTTCAACTTTACTGTTTGTTGACTTTTGGGTATTTACTGGCTTATTGTTTCCATTATTTTGTCCTTTTACCGAAATCATTCTTGCAATCTTCTGCTCTAAATCAGACATTTGAGAATAAGGGATAAAATGATAGTGATCCCCATGAGGTACCGCTACCCCATTCGCAGTTTTTCTTGTAATTTGCGCTGGATCAAAGACAAGCCCATCTGATTCCACATGTCGTTGGCTGAGTGGCAAGACATAAAGTTGTTTCAAAAGACTAGATACGTCTTCACTTGGACTTGCTTGATAACTATTATCCACTTGTGGGCTAACACTTGGGGTCCATCTTCTAGTATTTGCCTCAACATTGCTTTGATTCGTTTGTCTATATGTACTACTATTCGATGCCTCTGATGAGCTGCTAGAAGAATTTGTTGACGGTCGATACCCAACTGAGCTTGTTTGGCCACCTTTACCAGATAAGAAAGCCTGAGCAGCAGCGAGTTCACTAGCCGATAAGTCACTCTTTGGAATATAGTGGAAATGATTGCCATGGGGAACGATATATGCATCACCCGTATCCTCGATAATATCACTTGCATTAAAAACATAGCCATCATCCGTCGTATAACGCCCCTGTGCCCTTGCTAGAGCAACTTCATTACTAACCTTTGTTCCACCATCATGCCCATGTTCTTGCTTCTGACGATTGATCTCATCCTTACTACGAATATTTTCTGCATGGGATGCATCTTTGAGGTATACATAATAGCGACCATCAACCTTAATGACATAACCACCCTTGACTTCGTTGACAATGTCTGAATCCTTCAACTGATAATTCGGATCTTTCATCAGAAGTTCTTCACTAATGATAGCATCATAAGGAACCTTGCCATTAAAGTAATGATAATGGTCTCCATGTGAAGTTACGTAGCCTTGATCGGTAATTTTAACAACAATTTGTTCAGCATTAATCCCCTCTCGCTGACTAACCTCATCTGGTGTCAGATTTTCAGTCTTAGCACTAGCCTGATTTCCTTCTATATAAGACACACGATTAGACTCTTTGCTAGTCTGTACCGCTTGGTAACGCCCCAATTCATAACTTGAAAGGCTTAAAGCCAAAAGAGCTACGGAACCAAGTACATATTTTTTATTGATTTTCATCTTAATACACTTTCTATTTCATTTATTCGTTAAAGAAGAACTATACTTTTCCTAAAGAATATCCTTAACCGGTTAAATATCGATTTAGAAAAATTACTCACTTTTAAAACTCCTCCTTCTGTTTTCTATTTATCAAACAAGATTTGAGCGATTAAACTATTTTCTTTTTATACTTAACCAGTTATTTAACTAGTTAAGATTTTACTCCTATAACATAAATCTGTCAAGAATTTTTTTGACTTTCAGGTAAAATCTAGATAAAAAAGAGGAATATCCCCTAGTATGAGATAGATTCCTCTTTATAATATTTTAGTGTTGAAATGGCATAAAATCCGAAACAAAGGAAATGTTATCCTTATCTTCTGCGTTGACAAAATTTAAGAATAGCTTTTGAAATTCTTCAAATTCATAGTCTGAATGACAAATCCACTCCTTACCTGTCGAGACATACCATTTTCCAAGACTTGCAAGTTGCTCCTTGGTCAAGGATGGTACATGAGAGCAATGTTCAAAGTTAATAATATAAACTTTTTCATAGATTGATTTGATAAAATCTTTGAGCATAAACTTTCCTCGCTTAAATTCTATACCTAATAACTAGTTGTACTATTCAATCACTTGGGTCTCAGCTAGTTTTTTGTACCAATGTGCAGATTTCTTAGGATAACGTTCTTGTGTATCAAAATCAACATAGAAAAGTCCGTAACGTTTTTCATAACCATTAGACCATGAGAAGACGTCCATCAATGACCATATGAAGTATCCTTTGACGTTTGCACCTTCTGCAATCGCATCAGACAATACTTCCAAGTGTTGTTTCACATAATCAATACGGCCGTCATCGTAAACTGTGTTATCAACGAATTCATCCTTGTATCCAAGTCCGTTTTCAGTGATGTAGATCTTCTTGTAGTTTGGATAATCTTTCTTAACACGCATGATTTGATCATACAAACCTTGAGGGTAGATGATCCAGTCCCAGTCAGTACGAGGTACATAGTCAGGAGCTACACGACGTCCAACACCCTTGATTTGGTATTTAGAGCTTCCTTTTTCTCCTTTACCATTGTGGATGATCTCAGTTTCACCATCAAAGGCTTCCATCCAGTCACTCATGTAGTAGTTAATTCCAAGGAAGTCGTTCAAATCTTTAGCTGCTTCAAGTGCTGCAAAGTCTTCGTCACGAAGATCCAACTCACCACCATTTACTGATAAGATGTGGTTTACACCTTCCATTGTTGCATCTGAATAGTGTCCAAGGTATGTAGCATCCAAGATAAATTTGTTGTGGATGATATCTTCCAACTCAGCAGCACGAACGTCTGCAGGATTTTTAGGATCCAATGGATACTTAGTTGGAAGGGCGTGAACAACCCCGATTTCACCTTTGTAACCTTTGTCTTTGTACAATTTCACAGCACGTGCATGAGAAACCATCATATTGTGGTG
>CAURIB010000153.1:0-3886 GCA_963524795.1 uncultured Streptococcus sp. | reverse complement strand
CTTCTTTTTCTGGTATAATATTGTCTATAATCTGAATGAAAAGGTAAACATTATGAAATTGATCTCATGGAATATTGATTCCCTCAATGCAGCATTGACGAGTGACTCTGCGCGTGCGAAATTGTCTCAAGACGTTCTCCAAACTTTGGTAGCCGAAGACGCTGATATCATCGCTATCCAAGAAACCAAGCTTTCAGCTAAAGGTCCTACTAAAAAACACCTTGAGGTACTGGAAGAACTCTTCCCAGGCTACGAAAACACCTGGCGTTCCTCTCAAGAGCCTGCGCGTAAAGGCTATGCTGGAACCATGTTCCTCTATAAGAAAGAACTCACTCCAACTATCAGTTTCCCAGAGATTGGCGCACCTTCTACTATGGACTTGGAAGGCCGCATCATTACCCTAGAATTTGATAAATTTTTCGTAACTCAAGTCTACACACCTAACGCTGGTGATGGACTCAAACGCTTGGAAGAACGTCAAGTCTGGGATGTCAAATATGCAGAGTACTTGGCTCAACTAGACAAGCAAAAACCTGTCCTAGCAACTGGAGACTATAACGTTGCCCACAAGGAAATTGACCTTGCCAACCCAGCCAGCAACCGTCGTTCACCAGGATTTACAGACGAAGAACGTGAAGGATTTACAAACCTTTTAGCCAAAGGATTTACTGACACCTTCCGCCATATCCATGGCGATGTGCCAGAACGCTACACATGGTGGGCACAACGTAGCAAGACTTCAAAAATCAACAACACAGGCTGGAGAATCGACTACTGGCTCACAAGTAACCGTGTGGCAGACAAGGTTACCAAGTCAGATATGATTGACTCTGGTGCACGCCAAGACCACACACCGATTGTGATGAAGATTGAACTTTAAGGATTTTCTTTATGGACTACAATGCAGTTATTCCCGAGTTTATAGTCTCAAATTTAGAACAGTCCCGTTCCTTCTACTGCGATTTACTGGGTTTTACGATCGAATACGAGCGACCAGAAGAAAACTTCCTCTTCTTATCGCTTGAAGATTGCCAGCTAATGCTAGAGGAGGGAACAAAGGATGAATTAGCTGAACTGAGCCACCCATTTGGCCGAGGAGTCAATATCTCCTTCGGCATAGAGGATGTCCCTCGACTCTATCAGAAAGTAATCGAGTCTAACTATCCTATTCATCGTCCTTTGACTAAAAGAGAATTTCGAGTTGGTGAACAATATATCTATCCTCATGAATTTGCAGTTTTAGATCCAGATGGCTATTTTTTAAGATTTAGTGAATAGTATAATACAGCACTAGAGTGGAAAAAGAAATATAAAAAAGAGGTTTGAACCTCTTTTTTTATGTTTCCTATATCCTCACCTGTCTATCTTCAGATCGTTGTCCTGTGACAAACATGGTGAAGGTTGCCTTGCAGACATTTCTACCATCTTGGTTGATGATATCAACATCAACCACACAAGTGGTGCGTCCTTGATGGACACATTCCCCCTTGATAGTGAGAAGGTCCCCTAGATTTCCGGCTTTCAAGTAGTTGATGGACGACTGGAGCGTCACTCCGTCTAAGCCAAGCGAAATCACCACAAGACCACTGATTTGATCACAAAGGGTAAATAGATAGCCTCCATGGGCATTGCCATAGTAGTTGAGTGAGGAGTCCACTACTTTTGTTGTCACCACCACGTGACCGTCTCTCATTTTTTCAATTTCGTAATTTTCAAAGGCAGATATAGCGTCAAAGTGAAAATCTTTCATACGTTCCTCCTGATATTTCAAACGACACTATGATACTACTTTTCAAGACTCTACGCAAGGGAGAAGCACTTATTCGGGCAAAATACCAACCTGCTCCACAAAGCGCATAAAGGCTGCCTGTCCTTCTTCTGTTTGCTTGTAAACTCCTGCATCTTCCAACACCCGAGCGAAGATTTTACCCACAGATTCTTGGACGATATTAAGAGCTTGGTCTTTATCAGTCAATCCAGGATGATTTTCTTTCAACTCATCTGCCCATTCTTGGTGATAAGTTGCGACTGATACTTCTTCTCCGACTAGATAAGCTGCTACTTGCTCTACTTCTTCCTTCAAGCGTGGGGGCAAGATTGCTAAGCCCATAACCTCAATCAAGCCGATATTTTCCTTCTTGATATGTTGGACATCCTTATGAGGATGATAGATACCATCTGGATGCTCTGGAGATGTTTGATTGTCTCTCAAAACCAAGTCCAACTCAAACTGTCCATCTCGTTTACGGGCTATCGGTGTGATAGTATGGTGCGGAGTTCCATTGCTTTCCGCCAAAACCTGCACACTTGGATCGGAGTATTGACGCCAAGCCAGTAAGATTTTCTCAGCAAGATTTATCAAATCGTCTTTTGAATCCGACGTCAATCGAATCACAGACATGGGCCATTGAACAATCCCTGCTTTGACAGATTCAAAACCTGAAAAGGTAAAGCTTTTCTGAATAGGAGCTACTTCCATTGGGAAAACATGGCGTCCCCCTTGATAATGATCATGGGTCAGGATAGAACCACCCACGATTGGCAAATCAGCATTCGAACCTGCAAAATAACCAGGAAATTGCTCCACAATCGCTAACAAACGTTCAAAACTTTGGCGACTAATAGCCATAGGACGATGTTGGCTATCTAGGAAAATACAGTGCTCATTAAAGTATGCATAAGGCGAATATTGGAAGCCCCACTCCTGCCCAGAAATGTCAAAACGTATAATCCGGTGATTGCTTCTAGCTGGATGGTTGACACGACCATGGTAGCCTTCGTTTTCCATACAAAGCTGACATTGAGGATAGTTGCTCGACTTGACCAACTTGGCTGCCGCAATCTCTTTCGGATCCTTTTCAGGCTTAGAGAGATTGATGGTAATCTCTAGTTCACCGTAGTCAGATGGTACACGATAAGCAATATTCTTAGCGATAGCCTTCAGTTTGATGTAGTCATTATTCTGACTGAGTTGGTAGAAGTCCGCAATCGCCTGCTCTGGTGACTGGGCATAAGTAGCCCAAAAGTCTCGATTAACCTGACTTGGACAAGGCGTTACCAAGTCCATGAGGTCTGCACCGAGAATCTCACGCGCTGCCAGACTATCTTCAATCGTTTCCAAGCGAACTGCTTCCTCAACAAGCTGATCTTTTAGTTCAATCAAATCATTTTGGTCAGTCTCAACTTCAAGAACTCCATCTCCCACCAGTGCCAAGACGCGATTGGTCAGATAGATCCGATCCAACTCTTCAAAGGTGCTTTCTGCAATGACTTTGGTAACAAATGTTTCTACTAAGGTCACTTAACAACCTCCTTCTCTCCTAATCTAAGACGCGAGTTCCACCTGCAACTTCAGCGATATAGAAGCTTGGAGCATAGCCAACGATTTCTTCATAGTGTTTGCCAACAGCTTCTTTAAAGTTCTCAACCGCATCTTTTTGAACCAAGGCAATGGCGCAACCACCAAAGCCTGCTCCTGTCATACGAGCACCGAGAACACCTTCTTGAGCCCAAGCAGTATGAACAAGGGTATCCAATTCCAAACCAGTCACTTCGTAGTCATGTTCCAAAGAAACGTGAGACGCATTCATCAAACGACCAAACTTGTCCAAATCTCCCGCTTGAAGAGCTGCTTGCGCTTTAAGGGTGCGTTGATTTTCTAGAACGGCATGGCGAGCACGTTTCAAACGATTTTCGTCTTTGATCAGGTAGCTGTATTCATCAAAAGCCCATTCATCTAACTCGCCTAAAGTCTGGATATCCAAGGCCACTTGAAGTTCTTCCACTGCTTTTTCACACTCAGCACGGCGTTCATTATATTTAGAATCAGCTAGTTCACGGCGCTTATTGGTATTCATGATCACAACGACATTGTCTTTCAAATCAA
>CAURIB010000152.1:0-3902 GCA_963524795.1 uncultured Streptococcus sp. | reverse complement strand
CCTCATAGTAGGGCAATTTCAAATCTCTAGCCAATTGTAATTCTGACTCAACATCGTAATCAACACGACGAAAATCTATATCCTTCAAACCTTTGTCATCAAAATCTAAAATCATATATTGCGCCCGCAAATCCTCACGTAGACTTGCAGATAAAAAGAAGGGTTGCCCAATTGAGCCTGGATTTAAAATGAGTTGTCCCTGACTCCCATAGCGAAGAAATTGCTGGTGAATATGCCCATAAATCGCAATATCACAGTCAGGATTGGTTACCAAACGGTCAAAATCCTCCTGCTTGCCAAGATGGATCAGTTCTCTTCCCCAATTTTTATCCGGCAAATGATGGCTTATCCCTACCTTCAGATTTCCAAACTGGCGGTGTGTGTGCATGGGAAATACCTGTAGAGCTTCAATATCATCTAGACTAATTTCTTCCATAATATACTGGCATTGGCGCAAGAGGTAGCGATGGCTAGGTCTACTTGTATCTAATTTTCGATGAGCAGCTCGCCACAAACTCTCTTCCCAATTCCCCAAAACTCGAACCGTTATTGGCAAGCCTTCCAATCGTTGAAGAATGTTTTTTCGTCCTGTTCCTGGCATGAGAATATCGCCCAAGAGCCAATATTCTTCTACTCCTGCCTTCTCAGCATCTGCTAAAACAGCTTCCAGTGCTCTTGTATTTCCATGGATATCTGAAAGTACCGCAATTTTTGTCATATGATCCCCTCTTGCCTTCTCTCCTTTAATTATAGCACTCTCAAAACTAAAGTCAAAAGCATCTTGTTTGCTATCATTTTTTACTTTACTTTTTTAGTGAAAAGGATTACAATGAAGGTGATAAGAAATGAGGAGGTTTTTGCTATGACACAACGTTACGAAAACATCATGGTCGCAGTCGACGGTTCTAAAGAAGCTGATTTGGCCTTTATCAAAGGAGTTCAGTCAGCATTACGTAACCAGGCTAAATTAACCATTGCGCATGTAATCGATACTCGTGCTCTTCAAAGCATTTCAACATTCGATGCAGAAGTTTACGAAGAGTTACAAGTGGAGGCACAAGAGTTGATGGCAGAATATGAAAAGCGTGCAAGAGACGCTGGTCTTAAAGATATTCAAGTTGTCATCGAAATGGGAAATCCTAAAACTCTTTTGGCTAAAACAATCCCTGACCAAGAACAGGTTGATTTGATTTTGGTTGGAGCAACAGGACTTAACGCCTTCGAACGTTTGCTTGTCGGCTCTTCATCTGAATATATCCTTCGCCATACAAGCGTTGACCTTCTCGTCGTTCGAGACAAGGATAAAACTTTATAATGAGAAAAAAAGAGGTCGGGAAAATCCCGACCTTGCTTTTTATTAGTGATAGCCTTTTATACAGCAAGGACTATATTCGTCAAAAAATCCTAAACTAATCTGTAAAGTAAAGGAGAGGATGTCCGAAAAATTGACAGCGGTTTCAAAGAGTGGTATACTAAAAGCAACTGAGAATGTAATCATAGTTTAGAAAAGGAGACTCATTATTTTGCCACTTGTTATAGACGACTTGGCATTCTTACGTCTAAGGGTATCATACATTTTGTTTTGAAACTACTTACTCTATTTTCCTAGTTCTCTATTAACAATCCCTCGGGAATATGAGCCCTTCGTTAACTAAATTAGCTAACCTCATCTATCATAGTAGCACTTTTCAAAGTTACTAATTCCGTATTCTTCTATCTTGAAGATGATAGATTGTTGTACACCTCCCTAAACTGTTACAATAATCTATGAGTTTAATTCGAAAGGATTGTATATGTCAAAAACAAAGAAAATACTTTTACTTATTTTCTGCATTCTTATCTTGACAGTCTTCCTCCCCATCTTGGTTGATTACCAAAAAGCAAGTGACCTAGGCATTCAATTGTTTAGCTGGAGAGAATGGAGTTTTGCTGCATTCATTTCTAAATACATCTTTTGGGGGACATTAATCCTATCAGTATTAGTTTTATCATCAATCCTAGTTATACTATTTTATCCTAAGCAATATCTGGATATTCAATTAGGTACTAAAGATGACAAGCTTAAACTAAAAGATTCAGCTATTGAAGGGTTCGTTAGATGTGTTGTTGATGATTATGAGTTGATTAAAAATCCAACTATCCGTGTAAATGTCAGAAGAAATAAATGTTTTGTTTACGTGGAAGGTAGAATAATTACATCAGACAACGTCTCTACTAAGTGCCAGTCAATTCAAAATGAAATAACTCAAGGATTAAAGCAGTTTTTTGGTCTTGACCGTGAGGTAAAAATTGAAGTTTTGGTTAAAAACTATCAACCTCCAACTCAACACAAAAAAACTACAAGTCGTGTAGATTAAGGAAGTGAAAAGATGGAATTACTTAAAAAGTATCAGTATCCAATTTTATCAGGCTTAATAGGTATTATTCTAGCTTGTTTAATTATTTCCTTTGGTTTCTTCAAAACACTATTTGTTTTGATTTTCGGAGCTTTAGGAATTGTAATTGGATTATATATCCAAAAAAACTATATAAATAAATAATAAGGAGTCGCATATGTCAAACTTGGAAAAAAACGTTTCTACAGAAAAAAATGAATCTACTGCTACTACTCATGAAGTAAAAGGAAGCCTTACTTATGAAAATAAGGTTATCCAAAAAATTATTGGTCTAGCATTAGAAAAAGTACCTGGTCTTTTGGACGTTGATGGAGGATTTTTCTCTAATTTAACTGAAAAAATTATTAACACAGATAATGTTACTCGCGGAGTTAATGTTGAAGTCGGTAAAACACAAGTTGCTGTCGATTTGAATGTTGTTGTAGAATACAAAATTAACGTTCCTGAACTATACAACAAAATTAAAGAAGTTGTCACTTCTGAAGTTTCACAAATGACAAATCTTGAAGTTGTTGAAGTAAACGTGAACGTTGTTGATATCAAAACAAAAGAACAATTTGAAGCAGACTCAGTGAGTCTTCAAGATAGAGTAACTGACGCAGCAGAGTCAACAGGTGAATTTGCATCCGAACAATTTGAAAAAGTTAAAACTGGTATCAGTAGAGGTGTATCAACTGCTAAAGAAAAAGCAAGTCAAGGTGTCGAAGCTGTAAAAGATGTAACATCTAAAGAAAAAAGTCGTGTAAACTAGCTCCAAAATCTAATATGAACAAAAATACCTATTGAATAAATCCAATAGGTATTTTAATTTTTCATCTTGGAGCTTCTAACTCATTCTATTTTTTGTTTCTTTATGACGTTCATAAGCTCTAATCTGACGCGCAAGTTCCTTCTTGATAGCTGGTTCTGGAGCATACTTCTCCTCCCAGCCTTCTGGCTTAAGTATCTTGTGAGTCACAGGATCAAAATGTGCCTTGCCATCTGGGAATATTTTACCCATGTTTGCTTGATGGACAATCTCGAATATCCGCTCTGGGTCCACTCCCATCAGTACAAAACTACCATACGTAAAATAGAGAGTATCAATCAAGGCATCGACTTGTCCAACCAAAGTACTTTCAGCAGGTATTTTTTGAGAAACTTTATCTGCTGATATATCAAGCGCCTGGTGCAAATCTTGTACAGATTGTTGAAATTCCTCTTCAGAATTGCTTGCAGCACGGACAAATTCAACTAACTCTTCAATCTTAAAGCCGGCGCGATGAGTTGCCCCTTGCAAATCCCAAGCTATTGGTTCTTCTTGAGTTCGCTCGTCCATCATATGATGGAAGGTTTTAACCTTGTTAAAATGATAGTCACGACTGACAAAGACTTTTTCAGAAGACAAAACTCCAAAAAATTCCAAAGCCTTGTGAATCCCATCGTTTTGGTTGCTGGCAGTAATATGCTTGGCAACTTCTTTTACGCTGCTACTCCCATTTCCCATGGCAACAGACATCCCAACAC
>CAURIB010000151.1:0-3999 GCA_963524795.1 uncultured Streptococcus sp. | reverse complement strand
CATCTTTTACAGGTACGTTGAAGTCAACACGAACGAGAACTTTTTTCCCTTTCAACTCAACGTCTTTAACAGTCAATTTTGCCATTTGGAAAGACTCCTTAATTTTTTTTACGTGTTAATTATATCACAAAATCAATAAAAGAGATAGCAAAACCTTAAACTTTTCCAGTTCTTTATTGCCCTTTATTTCTTATTGTTTTATAATAAAAAATAAGATAAGGAGCGCTAAATGATGAAAAGTACTCTAACAGATAAGCAAAAAGAGGCCGATTCAGACCTCAATATCATTGTCATTTTGACAATTCTTTCGTTTATAGGATACATCCTTTTCCAAAAACAAATACTTGACTTCTCTCACCAAACAGAGTTTCCCGTCTGGATTCGTCTTCTTTTTCTCGCAACTCTCCAGTTTTGTGTTGCTGGATTGGGGACGAGCGTGGTAATGATTCGAAGAAAAGAAAGCTGGAAACAATATGGTTTGCTAGCTAAACACTTCCTCCCAACCCTCATTCAGACGGCTACTATCTGTCTCCCCTTACTTCTTTTTCTCATCAGTAGAGGGCAGATTCATTCCTATATCCCCTTTCAATCCATCCTCTTAACCAGAGAAGTTCTGGCAAGTTCTTTTCCGACAAATATCTTGGGGTTCCTCCTTATTGGACTTATCTGGGGATTCTGGGAAGGTTTTAATTATGTTGTCATTGCAAACAAAATTAACTGTCGCTTTCCATCACATCAGACTTGGCTTGATTACGGAGCCTTGACTTGTGCTCTTATCTGTCTGATGATTCATGGGATGATTAGCTTTCATCTCCATGCCATTTTAGAGGCTTTGTCTGTTTTTATCTTGATTTATGGTATGCTCGTCATTCAAAAGAGAACAGGCAACGCTTGGGGTTGTATTTTTATCTTTCTATTCATTTGGAACGCATTTTAACCCCCAAACAAGATTTTCACTTCTTAAACTCAAAAAGAGGTTGGGACAACAGATCCCAACCTCACTTTTTATTAGCAATTAAACTTTGACGCGGTAGCTGATTGAACTTTTTGTTCGTCTTTTAGACTCCAAAAAGCTCCTAATCATCCTCGCAGGGCTGGGACTACGAAATCGAGACTTTGTCTATCGATTTCTGTCCCACCGCCTTCTTTTTATTTCTAAGAAATTACATTAAGCAAAGTTATTAACTTACTCTTCTTTTTTCTTTTGAGCTAGAGGTAAAAATTAGTAATTAGACTAAAAATGCGAACAAGAAAGAATTCTGAGTAGCAGAAAACTATCTTTGTTCGCTTTTTTAGTTTTCGTTCTAGCCTAGAGGGTGAAGTTCCCCTCACCTCTTCCAGTTAACAAAAAGACTTTTATTAACCGCAAGGACACTCATAGGTCTAGTCACAGCATTATTTGACTTCAAATCCTTCAGCCACTGCGTCCGCAAAGTTTTCTTCAACGATACTTGCACAGTGGTCACAGATGGTTGCGTTATAGCTACGTTCTGCTGTACTTGGATCAATACGACGACAACGATCACATACTTCACCCGCTGCACGTTCAACTGTGAAGGCAACATCTTCGAAGCTTACGGCAGCTTCTGGAGCTGGTCCTTCTGCGATAGTCAAGTCTGACACGATCAAGAGTTGAGCTACATTGCTGTTTACTGCTCCGAGAAGAGTTTTCACCACTTCATTTGGATAAACAGTCAAGTGAGCTTCAAGGGATTTACCGATGACTTTGGCATTACGGGCTTCTTCCAAGGCTTTTTGAGCTTGTCCACGGAAGTCCATGAAGGCTGACCATGTATCCAAGATTTCTTCTTGGTTAGCAAATGTTTGAGCTTCTGGTAATTCTGACAATTGAACGAATTCTTCAGCTTCAAACTCAAGGTATGACCAGATTTCTTCAGCAGTGTGAGGAAGGATTGGGGTCAAGAGTTTGGTGATTTTCACAAGGATGTCATAGAAGACAGTTTGCATTTGACGGCGTTCTAGTGATTTAGCACCTTCAATGTAAACAACGTCTTTAGCAAAATCAAGGTAGAATGCAGACAAATCAACATTGATAAAGTTCACCAAGGCCTTGTAAATTGTCAAGAATTCAAAGTCTGCATAAGCATCACGAATGGTCTTGACAAGTTGGTTAAAGCGGATGGTCATGTACTTATCAACTGAACGAAGTTCTTCGTAAGCCACTGCGTCTTGAGCTGGGTTAAAGTCAGAAGTATTAGCAATCAAGAAACGAAGGGTGTTACGAATCTTACGATAAGTTTCAGAGACTTGGCTCAAGATATCCATAGAGATACGAACGTCGTTGCTTGAGTCTACACTTGTTACCCAGAGACGCAAGATTTCAGCACCAAATTGTTTTTCAACATCACTTGGAGCAATGGTATTTCCAAGAGATTTAGACATCTTCTCACCTTTACCGTCAAGGGCAAAACCTTGTGACAAGATTTGTTTGTATGGTGCAACCCCATGGTTAGCCACAGATGTGATAAGTGAAGAGTTGAACCAACCACGGTACTGGTCAGAACCTTCTAGGTAGAGGTCTGCCGGATATTTAAGTTCTGGGCGATTAACCACGACACCATTCCATGATGAACCTGAGTCGAACCATACATCCATGATGTCTGTTTCTTTCTTGAACTCACCATTTGGTGAACCTGGATGTGTAAATCCTTCTGGCAAGAGGTCTTTAGCATCACGTTCCCACCAGATGATGGAACCATGCTCTTCAAAGAGTTGAGCTACATGCTCAATCGTTTCAGCTGTCATGATTGGTGTGCCGTCTTCTGCGTAGAAGATTGGAAGAGGAACTCCCCAAGCACGTTGACGAGAGATGACCCAGTCACCACGGTCACGAATCATATTGTAAAGACGGACTTTACCCCATTCTGAGTGGAATTTTACCTTTTCAATTTCGTCCAAGATTTCTTGACGGAATTTGGATACAGAGGCAAACCATTGTGGCACTGCACGCCAGATGATTGGTTTTTTCGTACGCCAGTCAAATGGGTATGAGTGAGAGATTTCTTCTTGAGCAAGAAGGAGGCTACCTAATTTTTCAATAACCGTTGGCACTACCTTGTCATAGAATTGACCTTCAAACTCAGCGCCAGCATTAGCCATCATGATACCGCGTTCATTAACAGTCACAGCAACTTCAAGACCATTAGCAATACCAACATTGTAGTCATCCTCACCAAAACCAGGGGCTGTATGGACGATACCAGTACCAGAGTCAGTCGTAACGTGATCACCAAGAATAACAAGTTCATCTACTGCAGTATCCCATGGGTGTTCTGTTACGATATGATTGAGTTCTTGTCCACGATAAGTTGCTAAAACTTGAACATCAGACCAACCAAACTTCTCAGACAAACTATTCAATAGTTCTGAAGCGACCACAAACTTACGATTTTCACCAGCAGGTTGTACGACTACATAGTCAATATCTGCTCCAACAGTTAATCCACGAGAAGCTGTGATGGTGAATGGAGTCGTTGTCCAAACAACAATGTAAGTATCAGCGTCTAAAACACCTTTGCCATCTTTGACCTTGTTGGCATAGTAAAGTGAGGTTGAAACCAAGTCATGGTATTCGATTTCCGCTTCAGCAAGAGCTGACTCAGATGACCATGACCAGTAAACAGGCTTAGCTCCACGGTAGATATAGCCCTTGTTCGCCATTTCACCGAAGACACGGATTTGCGCTGCTTCATAGTCAGGAGTCAGTGTTACATATGGATTTTCCCAGTCACCAGAAACACCCAAGCGCTTGAAGTCTTCGCGTTGTTTATCTACTTGAGAAAGAGCGTATTCACGGCAAAGTTTCAAGTACTCAACCAAGTCCATTTCTTTGCGTTTAACACCTTGTTTAGCCAAGACTTGCTCGATTGGCAGACCATGTGTATCCCAACCTGGGATATAAGGTGCGTAAAATCCTGACATAGACTTAGAACGAACAATGATATCTTTTGAAATCTTGTTCATGGCATGTCCTACGTG
>CAURIB010000150.1:0-4084 GCA_963524795.1 uncultured Streptococcus sp. | reverse complement strand
AGAGATGTCTGGAAAGATTGCTCATAAAAAAATGTGGGGCAAATGATGGGGCAAATCAGTTATAGACAAGCAAAAAAGCCTTTTAAATCAAGGCTTTTTCCTGTTGATTTAGATGCCCCCTGCAGGGCTCGAACCTGCGACCCATAGATTAAGAGTCTACTGCTCTACCAACTGAGCTAAGGAGGCAAATAAAAAGCTGTATTGGTGCCGAAACTTCACGGTTTGTATTGAACCCGCGCAATTAAGCAGGTGGGCAACTCGCTCTAACTGAAGCTGTTTCCGTGTGAGACGGCCTACATGCTGTTAGAAGACTTTTGTTTCCCTAATAATACAAAAAATAGTCGGTCAACACTTAAGTGTGAAGTCGTACACCACAGCGTTTCTATGATTATATGATACCACTTTTTCAAAAAAAATCAAGGGAAAATTTAAATTTTTGAAAAGGATTTCACAAATTTCGTAATTTATCAATGGTTTCCTTGCGTTGAGCCAGGGCCCGTTCGTATTTTCCACTATCTTCTGGAGAAAAGTAGTGATGGTCACGGATTTTTTCTGGTAGGTATTCTTGCTTGACCCAGTGACCAGGATAATTATGTGGATAGAGATAATTTTGGGCGTTACTCAGTTCCTTGCTACCGCTATAATGTCCATCTCGCAAGTGACGTGGAATCGGCAGATGCCCCGATGTTTTAAGGTCAGCCAAGGCCTTATCTATAGCCACGTAGGCTGAGTTAGACTTAGGTGAAAGTGCCAGATCAATGACGACATTGGCAATGAGAATACGAGCCTCTGGGAAACCGATTCTTTGCGCAGCATCCAAAGCAGTTACGGTATGAATCTGAGCTTCTGGATTAGCTAAGCCAATATCTTCATAGGCAATCACAGTCAAACGACGAGCTAGGCTAGGAAGATCACCAGCTTCTATCAAGCGAGCAGCATAGTGGAGACTAGCATCGACATCGGATCCACGGATGGATTTTTGCAGGGCAGATAGAACATCATAGTGTCCGTCTCCATCCTTGTCCATAGTGATGTAGCTTCTCTGAAGACTATTTTCCATGATATCGAGCGTGATGTGGCGGACACCGTCATCATTTTCTGGGGTGGAGAGAACTGCCAAATCAAGCGAATTGAAGGCAGAACGGAGATCTCCATTGGTAGATGTTGCGATAAAATCAAGGGCATCATCATCTAACTCAACTGGGAAATCAAAACCTCTTTCAGGGTCAATCAGGGCTATTTGAACGGCCTCTTTAACATCTTGGTTAGACAAGGGTTCCAACTCAAAAATCTGAACACGGCTACGAATGGCTGGCGTGACAGAAAAGAAAGGATTTTCAGTCGTCGCTCCAATCATAATGACTAGACCACTTTCTAAGAGAGGAAGGAGAAAGTCTTGTTTAGTCTTGTCAAGACGATGAATCTCATCTAGTAGCAGTACAAGGCCACCTGAGAATTTAGCTTCCTCAGCGATTTCTTGGAGACGTTTTTTACTATCAACAGTGGCATTGAAGGTCCGAAAGGCATACTTGGTCGTTCCAGCGATGGCCGAGGCAATACTGGTTTTACCAATTCCTGGAGGTCCGTAGAGTATCATAGAGGATAGGCGATTGGCTTCCACCATACGGCGGATAATCTTGCCTGGTCCAACTAGATGCTCCTGACCGATGACCTGGTCGATGGTTTTGGGGCGCATACGAAGCGCGAGATTGTCTGGCATAGCAGTCCTTTCTAACATGGATTTTCTGATACTAATGTGGTAATATGGTAGTATCTATTTTAGCATATTTCCGAGTATTTGGGGCGATTGAAGAGTCGTATAGAAAGAGGACAAAATGGCAACATATGGATTTTTAGATGTTTTACAAGAAGAGTTGGACAAGAACTTTCCTTTTAATTATGAGATTAGTTGGGACAAGCGCAATCATGCGGTTGAAGTGAGTTTTCTATTAGAAGCACAAAATGCTGCAGGGGTGGAGATGTTAGATGAAGACGGAGAGGTTTCGTCAGATGATATTCTTTTTGAAGAAGCGGTCCTATTTTATAACCCTGCCAAGTCAACAGTCAATGCAGAAGACTATTTAACGGTCATCCCTTACCTGCCTAAGAAAGGTTTTTCTCGTGAATTTTTAGCTTATTTTGCGCTATTTCTCAAAGATACTGCAGAGGTTGGACTAGATGCTCTCATGGACTTTTTGGAAGACCCAGAAGCAGAAGAATTCGTCATGGAATGGAACCAAGAAGTCTTTGAAGAAGGGAAAGTTGGATTGGAAGAAGGAGAATTTTACCCTTATCCGAGATATTAGAAAAGATTCTAAGCGGACATTTTTAAATAATGAATTCAAGGAGAAGGGGGAGACTATGCTAGAAAAAGTCAAACAGTTTTTCAGGAGAAGGTCAGCTAATACTGAGCCGTCAGTTGATATTCTTCCCCGCAATCGCTTTGCGGATCTAGATTTCGAGAGAGTATTGAAGTCAGGAGCTCGTCGCCTTGTTAATGAAGAAGGACGCTATGCTGAGGATGGGAAAATCACAGAACTTGAATTTCCTGAAGATTTTGCGGAATTTGAATTTCTAGTTGGTTTTAAGACGGAGGAAGAAGAGCAGTTTCAGCAACTATTAGCTCGTTTAAATAGTATTGATAATGCTATTCAGTCCCATTTGGAAAGTGAGATGCAACAACCCATCCCTCAGTATGCCAAGGATCTCGGCTATACTCATAAGAAGTGGGAAAGGACATTTTACTTCCATCCTTGGATATTAAGTGGTGAGGAAACCCCGCCTAATCTTCGCTATGTTGCAGATTATGTAAACGATGAGTTTACGGTTTATTTTGCGAAAAAACATGGCAGATGGCAAGCATACTGGGATGCAGAGTGCCAAAAAGTAATCGAAGAAAGCTAGCTCGTATTTTCCTAGAGAGTAATTGTTATCATAGAAAAGAGTATATATCATGGAATTATTGGATAACAGAATGGATTTCCAAGGTTGCAAGATTGCCTTGATTTGTGGGGATAAGGTCTTGACTATCTTACGTGATGACAAGGACGATATCCCTTGTCCCAACATGTGGGAGTTGCCAGGTGGTGGTCGTGAAGGAAACGAAAGCCCTTTCGAGTGCGCAGCGCGTGAAGTTTATGAGGAATTGGGAATTCATTTAGATGAAGACTGTCTGCTTTGGAGCAAGATTTATCCTAGCGTAATCTTTAAAGACAAGCAATCGGTCTTTATGGTTGGTCAGCTAAGACAAGAACAATTTGACAATATTACCTTTGGGAATGAAGGACAGGCCTATAAACTGATGCCTATTGAGGAATTTTTGAAGTCTAAACAGGCAGTGCCTCAGCTACAGGGGAGATTGAGGGATTATTTGGAGGAAGTAAAATGATTTTTGCAATTGCAACAACGACGTTAAACAAGGAAGTTAAACGCAAACTAAAAACTGGACAATACTCTAGGGAAGAAGCTGCATTTATTTATATGGAATATTTAAAGTTAAAGAAGCAGAGAGAAAGTGGTACGAAAGTAGCTGGGATCTCTATGGCTGTTATTTGGGGGTTAATGCTTGTTTTACCCTTAATGAGTGGTGAAGGTCTCGTACTTCCCCTTTCAGTACATTTTTTATTACTGATACTGTTTGCAGGAATTGTTCTATTTGTTTATTATCTTATGTTTGGTATTTTTAAACAGCAGATTCATAGCGCAATGAAAGAACACTATACAGATGTGATTGAAGAATTTAAGAAGAATAAGGAAAATACAAAATGGAAACATGGCAAGAGTTAAAAGTTACAGTGAAGCGTGAGGGAGAGGAGTTGGTTTCCAACCTCTTGATTGAGTTAGGTGCCCAAGGGGTAGCAATTGAAGATAGCATGGACTATGTGGGCAATGTGGATCGTTTTGGCGAGATTTTCCCAGAGGTAGAGCAGCAAGAAGAAATCGTAGTGACAGCCTACTATCCTGATACGGTTGATGTGGCAGTGGTTGAGGCAGACTTGCAGGCTCGCCTAGCAGAATTGACAGATTTTATGGATTTGGGTGAGGTCAAGATGGGGACGACTGCCTTGGCTGAGGAAGACTGGGC
>CAURIB010000149.1:0-4084 GCA_963524795.1 uncultured Streptococcus sp. | reverse complement strand
CCATAGTCCGTACGGGATTCGAACCCGTGTTACCGCCGTGAAAAGGCGGTGTCTTAACCCCTTGACCAACGGACCAGAGTTGTTATTTTCAACTCTTACTATTATACCGACTTTTTCTTACTTGTCAACACCTTTTTTAAACTTTTTTTCACCAATCTTTGAAGACTACCTCTAACTCCCTGAGAAGGGACTTGCGGCCTTTGAATAGTTGTACTCTAGAAAACAGTATTTTTTCCTTTTTTTTTACTATAGTAGAAAGCAAACCGAGAAAAGGTGGATAAGGCATTTCATCTCCCATCTTGTCTTTCTTAACTCTATTGTAGAAACTAGCAATAAAAAAGACAAGAATTTCATATTCTCATCTTTTATATAAATTAGCGAAAAAGGTCTACAATAGTATCCCAAACCGTCTGTGCTTTTTCTTTAATCTTAGCATCTGAAATTGCTTTTCCTGCTTCATCAACCAAATTTTGTGCTCGTCCACGAATATCTGCTAATATATCATCCGACTGCGCACTAGTATCATTTGCTGTTTGTTTACGTGTATTTTCTGGCGCAATACCATTTAACTTATAGGCATTTTCTACTGTAAAAGTGCTACCCGGCGTATATGGTAGGATTGTTTCCGCCATGCTTCTAAAGATATGAGCAGCTCCATTTGAAGTAGAACCTGCTAAATAGTGATTTTCATCAGTCGTTGGAAAACCGAGCCAGTGGCTAATCACTAAATCAGGGGTATACCCAATAACCCATTGATCACTTGTATATTCTGGGTTGAAGGCCGCTTCTGTCGTTCCTGTTTTCCCAGCCATTATAAAGTCATCTGGAGACGAACTGATCCCTGTACCATTTGTAAAGGTTCCCAGCATCATACTGGTCATCTTATCGGCAACCGACTTGTCAATAACTCGTTTTTGAGTATTTTTATGACTTGCAATCACTTGACCACTGGCGTTTTCGATTCGGGTGATAAAGTGAGCCTCTGGCATTAGCCCTTCATTTGCAAATGCCGCATATGCCTGAGCCATCTGAAGCGGATTTGTTTCCACACCACCACCCAGGGCAACTCCTAGTACTCTGTCGACATTAGTCATATTGAGGCCGAATTTTTCTCCTGCCTCAAAAGCTTTATCGATACCTAGTTCTTTAACCGTTGCTACTGCAGGCAAGTTTAGAGATTCAGCCAAAGCTTGATACATCGGCACTTCTTTAGATGTCTTGATCCCCGCGTAGTTGTCTACTTTATAGTCATCATATTGCATAGTATGATTATCCAACTCTTTATTAAGAGCCCAACCAGCTTCGACTGCTGGTGTGTATACAACTAAGGGTTTAATAGTTGAACCTGGACTTCTTTTTGACTGAGTTGCATAGTTAAAATTACGGAAACCTGTTTTATCATCACCAGCTACACGGCCTACAACTCCTCGTACGCCTCCTGTTTTAGGCTCCAAGGCGACACTGCCTGACTCAGCATGCGTTCCATCTTCGGCTGTTGGAAACAGAGAAGTATTTTCATAAATGACCTGCATATTAGCCTGGTAATTCTGATCTAGCTCTGTATAAATTCGATAGCCGTTGTTAACAATTTCTTCTTCTGTTAAGTTATACTTTTCAACCGCTTCATTGACAACCGCGTCAAAATAAGACGGATATCGGTAATCTGATATTTTCCCCTCATAAGTATCCTGCAACCTAGAAGCCATATCAACACCAGCTGACGTTGCCTCAGTATCCTTATCAATAAATCCAGCTGCAACCATGTTTTGCAAAACAGTATCCCTACGATTAGTGGAATCTTCAAGCGAACTTAAAGGATTGTATAATTCCGGTCCTTTAAGCATTCCCGCTAGAGTAGCCGCTTCATCGAGAGTTAATTGTGAAGCTGAAACCCCAAAATACTTTTTACTTGCATCCTCAACACCCCAAACTCCATTACCAAAGTAGGCGTTGTTCAAATACATGGTTAGAATTTCTTTTTTACTGTATTTTTTGGTTAGTTCCAAAGCAAGGAAGAATTCTTTTGCCTTTCTCTGCACAGTCTGATCTTGAGATAAATAGGCATTTTTTGCCAACTGCTGAGTAATGGTAGAGCCTCCACCCGATCTCCCTGCTGTCAATATTGCCATGAAGAAACGAGCATAGTTAATACCATCATTTTTATAAAAGCTTCGATCCTCAGTTGCGATGACTGCATTTTGTAAATCTTCGCTAATATCAGCAAGCTCAACATAGGTTCCCTTTTGCCCCGATAAGGCCCCTGCTTCATTCTCCTCTCTGTCAAAGATGACAGTTCGTGTTTTTAAAGCATTTTGCAGGTCTGTAACATTTGTTGATTTAGCCAAGGCAAATAGATAGACCCCAACGAATAAACTGGCACTAAGTCCTAGGATAAGGACAATTTTCGTCAGATGGTAGCGACGCCAAAATTTGCGAATTGGTCCGACTTGTCCTGCCTTCTTTCTCTCTCCTCTAGATCGTCGCAAGTTACTCGTCGCTCTTTCTTCTTTATAAACGTCGTCATTTTTTGCTTCTGGAGTTTCATTCTCCTCTTTCTTAAACAAAGAAAGGATTTTTTCAAATAGATTATCTAATTTCATGCGTTTATTTTATCATCTTCCCCTTAGGAAGACAAGAATTTAGCTAGTCTCTCTGTCCAAATAGGTTATTTTTTGTTACAATATCTGTATGAAATTTACCTTTATTATTCCGGATTCTTTGCCTGAAATGACCGTTAAATTTTTCCTAGAGGAGCAACTACTCATTCCGAGAAAAATCCGTCATTTCCTGAGGACTAAAAAGAATGTTCTCATTAACAAAGAACAAGTTCACTGGCATCAAATCATTAAACCTGGCGATGAGTGTCAGTTAACTTTTGATTCTGATGACTATCCTAGCAAGGAAATCCCTTGGGGAGACCCAAATCTTGTCCAAGAAGTCTACCAAGACCAACATTTAATCGTTGTCAACAAGTCTGAGGGAATGAAAACTCACGGGAATCAACCGGACGAGATTGCCCTCCTCAATCACGTAGCAGCTTACACAAGGCAAACTTGTTATGTGGTTCATAGACTAGATATGGAAACAAGCGGTTTAGTGCTTTTTGCTAAGAACCCCTTCATCCTCCCCATTCTCAATCGTTTATTAGAAAAAAAAGAAATCTCTCGAGAGTACTGGGCGCTAGTTGCTGGCAAGGTCGGTAGTAAAGAACTTGTTTTCCGTGATAAAATCGGTCGTGATCGTCACGATCGTAGAAAAAGAGTTGTGGATCAAAAAAATGGTCAATACGCCGAAACCCATGTGACTCGATTAAAAGAGTTCAAAGATAGAACTTCATTAGTTCGTTGTAAACTAAAAACAGGACGGACGCATCAAATTCGGGTTCACCTTTCCCACCACAATCACCCCATTCTCGGCGACCCCCTCTACAATCCAAATTCAAAAACAAGTAGACTCATGCTCCACGCCTATAAACTTTCCTTCACACATCCCTTAACTCTTGAAAAATTAACTTTAAATGCCTTGTCCGACTCTTTCGAGGCACATTTAAAATCAAGGTCCATTCAATAGTATTCGGTAAGCGAAGGCTCGGTTTTCTCATTCCCTAGACTTCAACAATCCAGCAGAAAACTAGAGAACATAGATAGTTAGTAAAATTTAGTTTCCGTCAAGGGAGCTTTTGAAAAGTTTAAAAGCTCACAAAAAGTTCAATCAGTTTACGCATCAAAAATCATTTCTTATAATTATCGAGGCCGGAATTTTGTTCTAGCCTCTTTTTCTATTTCTAAGCAAATAAGAAAAAGCAAGGCCTATTGACCTTGCTTTTATCAACTCAAGAATTATTTAGCGATTTTAGCGAAGTATTCAAGAGTACGTACAAGTTGTGCAGTGTATGACATTTCGTTGTCGTACCATGAAACAACTTTAACCAATTGTTTACCGTCAACGTCAAGAACTTTAGTTTGAGTTGCGTCAAACAATGATCCGTAAGACATACCTACGATATCTGAAGATACGATTGGATCTTCTGTGTAACCGTATGATTCGTTTGAAGCTGCTTTCATAGCTGCGTTCACTTCATCAA
>CAURIB010000148.1:0-4152 GCA_963524795.1 uncultured Streptococcus sp. | reverse complement strand
AAATTGAAAATTTCAAACCCAATTTTGATGTGACTGAAACAGGTGTTGTAACCTACATCGGAGACGGAATTGCGCGTGCTCATGGCCTCGAAAATGCCATGAGTGGAGAGCTGTTGATTTTTGAAAACGGCTCTTATGGTATGGCGCAAAACTTAGAGTCAACTGATGTTGGTATCATCATTCTTGGGGACTTTACAGATATCCGTGAAGGCGATACAATTCGTCGTACGGGTAAAATCATGGAAGTCCCTGTTGGTGATAGCTTGATTGGACGTGTTGTCGATCCACTAGGTCGTCCAGTGGATGGTTTGGGTCCGATTAATACAGACAAGACTCGTCCGGTTGAAGCACCAGCGCCTGGTGTTATGCAACGTAAGTCTGTCTCAGAACCATTGCAAACAGGTTTGAAAGCTATTGACGCCCTTGTTCCGATCGGTCGTGGCCAACGTGAGTTGATCATTGGTGACCGTCAAACAGGGAAGACAACTATCGCTATTGACGCTATCTTGAACCAAAAAGGTCAAGATATGATTTGTATCTATGTAGCGATTGGACAAAAAGAATCAACAGTTCGTACACAAGTGGAAACACTTCGTCAGTACGGTGCCTTGGATTACACAATTGTTGTGACAGCTTCTGCTTCACAACCATCTCCATTGCTCTTCCTAGCTCCTTATGCTGGGGTTGCCATGGCGGAAGAATTTATGTACCAAGGTAAGCATGTGTTGATCGTTTATGATGATTTATCAAAACAAGCGGTAGCTTATCGTGAACTGTCTCTCTTGCTTCGCCGTCCTCCAGGTCGTGAAGCTTTCCCAGGGGATGTTTTCTACCTTCACAGCCGTCTACTTGAGCGTTCTGCAAAAGTATCTGATGAGCTTGGTGGTGGATCTATCACGGCTCTACCATTTATCGAGACACAAGCAGGAGATATCTCAGCCTATATCGCGACCAACGTAATCTCTATTACGGACGGACAAATTTTCCTTGGCGATGGTCTCTTTAATGCAGGTATCCGTCCAGCCATCGATGCAGGTTCTTCTGTATCTCGTGTAGGTGGTTCTGCTCAAATTAAAGCAATGAAGAAGGTTGCTGGTACCCTTCGTATCGACCTTGCTTCATACCGTGAGTTGGAAGCCTTCACTAAATTTGGTTCAGACTTGGATGCAGCTACTCAGGCTAAATTGAACCGTGGTCGTCGTACTGTTGAAGTATTGAAACAACCAGTTCATAAGCCATTACCTGTTGAGAAACAAGTAACCATTCTGTATGCCTTGACTCATGGATTCTTGGATACTATATCAGTTGATGATATTGTTCGTTTTGAGGAAGAATTCCATGCCTTCTTTGATGCTCAACATCCTGAGATTTTGGAAACCATTCGTGAAACAAAAGACTTGCCAGAAGAAGCAGTCTTGGATGCTGCGATTACCGAGTTTCTCAATCAATCTAGCTTCCAATAAGAATAGAGGTGTCAGATGGCAGTATCTCTAAATGATATTAAAACAAAAATCGCCTCAACAAAAAATACGAGTCAAATTACTAACGCTATGCAGATGGTATCTGCTGCGAAGTTAGGTCGTTCTGAAGAAGCTGCTCGCAACTTCCAAATTTATGCTCAAAAAGTCCGTAAACTCCTTACAGATATCCTTCATGGTGATGGAGCAGGCGGATCAACAAATCCGATGTTGATTAGCCGACCAGTCAAGAAAACAGGTTATATCGTCATTACATCAGACCGTGGTCTTGTTGGAGGATATAATTCTTCCATCTTGAAAGCCGTCATGGAAATTCAGCAAGAATACCATCCTTCAGGTGATGATTTTGAAGTTATCTGTATCGGTGGTATGGGTGCTGACTTCTTCAAAGCACGTGGCATTCAGCCGATTTATGAATTGCGTGGTTTAGCAAATCAACCGAGTTTCGATGAAGTTCGCAAGATTATCTCAAAAACCATTGAAATGTATCAAAATGAGCTATTTGATGAGCTCTATGTTTGCTACAACCACCATGTGAATACACTGACAAGTCAAATGCGTGTTGAGCAGATGCTTCCAATTGTCGACTTGGACCCAAATGAAGCAGATGATAACTACAGCTTGACTTTTGAGCTTGAGACAAGTCGTGAAGAAATCTTGGATCAACTATTGCCTCAGTTTGCAGAAAGTATGATTTATGGTGCTATTATTGATGCCAAGACAGCTGAAAATGCTGCTGGGATGACGGCTATGCAGACAGCGACAGATAACGCTAAAAAAGTTATCAATGATTTGACTATCCAGTATAACCGTGCCAGACAGGCGGCGATTACACAAGAAATTACAGAAATCGTAGCAGGAGCTAGTGCTTTAGAATAAAGTAAGCCTGCCCAGAATAAATGAACTTAGGACCTAGCAAGTCTAGGAACCGACAGTATCTTATACAGAATAGGAGAAGTAGATGAGTTCAGGTAAAATTGCTCAGGTTATCGGTCCCGTTGTAGACGTCATGTTTGCAGCAGGTGAGAAACTACCAGAGATTAATAATGCACTTGTCGTCTACAAAAATGACGAAAGAAAAACAAAAATCGTCCTTGAAGTAGCCTTGGAGTTGGGAGATGGTATGATTCGTACCATCGCTATGGAATCAACTGATGGCTTGACCCGTGGTTTGGAAGTATTGGACACAGGCCGTCCAATCTCAGTACCAGTTGGGAAAGAAACTCTAGGACGTGTCTTCAACGTTTTGGGAGATACCATTGACTTGGAAGCTCCTTTTGGTGAAGATGCAGAGCGTCAGCCAATTCATAAAAAAGCACCAACTTTTGATGAATTGTCTACCTCTTCAGAAATTCTAGAAACAGGGATCAAGGTTATCGACCTTCTTGCCCCTTACCTTAAAGGTGGTAAGGTCGGACTCTTCGGTGGTGCCGGAGTTGGTAAGACCGTATTGATCCAAGAATTGATTCACAATATTGCCCAAGAACACGGTGGTATCTCAGTATTTACTGGTGTTGGGGAACGTACTCGTGAAGGGAATGACCTTTACTGGGAAATGAAAGAATCAGGCGTTATCGAAAAAACAGCCATGGTATTTGGTCAGATGAATGAGCCGCCAGGAGCACGTATGCGTGTCGCCCTTACTGGTTTGACAATTGCTGAATACTTCCGTGATGTAGAAGGTCAAGACGTTCTTCTCTTCATTGACAACATTTTCCGTTTCACACAAGCTGGTTCAGAAGTATCTGCCCTTTTGGGTCGTATGCCATCAGCCGTTGGTTATCAGCCAACACTCGCAACTGAAATGGGTCAATTGCAAGAACGTATCACTTCAACTAAGAAGGGGTCTGTAACCTCTATCCAGGCCATCTACGTGCCAGCGGATGACTATACTGACCCAGCGCCAGCAACAGCTTTCGCTCACTTGGATTCTACAACAAACTTGGAACGTAAATTGGTTCAATTGGGGATTTACCCAGCCGTTGACCCTCTTGCTTCAAGTTCACGTGCCTTGGCACCTGAAATTGTTGGAGAAGAGCACTATGCAGTAGCTGCAGAAGTGAAGCGTGTTCTTCAACGCTACCATGAGTTGCAAGATATTATTGCCATCCTTGGTATGGATGAACTTTCTGACGAAGAAAAGACTTTGGTTGCTCGTGCACGCCGTATTCAGTTCTTCTTGTCACAAAACTTCAACGTTGCGGAACAATTTACTGGTCAACCAGGATCTTATGTTCCAGTATCTTAAACAGTTCGTTGCTTCAAGGAAATTCTTGACGGAAAACACTATCATCTCCCAGAAGATGCCTTCCGTTTAGTAGGTTCAATCGAAGACGTTATTGCTAAGGCTGAAAAAATGGGATTTTAAGAGGTGATCTATGGCACATTTAACTGTCCAGATCGTGACACCAGATGGCCTCGTCTATGATCACCATGCCAGCTTTGTATCGGTACGAACTCTGGATGGTGAGATGGGGATCTTGCCACGACATGAAAATATGATTGCGGTTCTAGCAGTTGATGAAGTAAAGGTTAAACGCATCGATGATGATACTCATGTGAACTGGATTGCAGTAAACGGAGGAATTATTGAGATTGCTAATAATGTGATTACCATTATTGCTGACTCAGCTGAACGTGCGCGCGATATTGATGTTAGTCGTGCAGAACGTGC
>CAURIB010000147.1:0-4269 GCA_963524795.1 uncultured Streptococcus sp. | reverse complement strand
ATCCAAGCAAACCAGGTAAACCAGTAGAACCAGGAAAACCAATCACTCCTGAAAATCCAGGTGAAGACACACCAATCATCTACGTTCCAGTTAAACCTGACACTCCAGTAGTCCCTAATCCAGAACCACAAACTCCTGCAAAACCAGATCCTAAACCTTTGGATCCTGAAAAAGTAGTGCAGGAATTACCAAATACTGGTACGGATTCAAATGCGATTATTACTGGACTTGGAATCATTGGAATGGCAACAACACTATTAGGTTTAGCTCAAAAGAAAAAAGAAGATTAAAGAAAATATTTAATCCTATAAAATAAATTTCTGGCTAAATTACAAAGTGTCTAATGCCAAGAAGACAAAGCCCTTAGAACTCAAGTTTCTAAGGGCTTTTCTTTGGATCTTTGTCAACTGTAGTGGGCTAACATCTGGAGAGGACGATCGTCGTCCTCTCCATTTTTATATTCAGAGCGATAAAAATTCGTTTTTTAAAGTTTTCAAAGTTCCGAAAACCAAAGGCATTTCGTTTGATAAGTTTGATGAGATTATTGGTTTGGAACATTTTTCTAAATCAGAACATTCGACACGAATTTTTTGGATAATATACCTTTTTCAAATATTTTATAGAAAAATAAGTATATAGCATTATTGATAATTAAACAAATGGTATCAAAATGTACATTTTTAAAACAATTGTGCTATAATATAGTTAGGTAATCAAATATTTCCTAACAATAAAGGAGGTTATTATGAAACATAAATGGTTTAAATGTCTAACATTTTTCTTAACATTCTTGCTAATGGGGATATCGATGATCAATTTAGCAAAAATAGTTCAAGCAGAAACTGTCATAAATTACAATCTAGATACTAAGATGGTCCATGAGAGGTCTGGCATTGAACTAACCGAGGATGTGGAGGTTATTGCTGGGGAACGCTTACTCGCAACCTATCAGTTAACCTTTCCAGATAGCCAGATTATAGCTGAGAACGATAAGCTTGTTTTAGATATTCCAAAAGAGCTGAGACTGATAACGAATCTAACCTTTGATGTAACGAATACTAATGGCAAGAAGGTGGGAATAGCTCAGACGGATCCGAGTACAGGGAAAGTTACTGTAACTTTTACAGACTATTTCGCAAAACGTCCTGAGAAAAAAGAGTTACTCCTTCAGTTTAATTTAACGATTAATCGAGAAGTTGTTAAGGAAAGTCAACCAATTACTGTTACCATTGGTCATAAGACCTATAGTTTTAAGTACAAACAAGATAGTGGTGAAGCTGGCGATTATGAGATGAAATATGGTTATCAGGATGACACAGATCCAAGTATCATTAAGTGGCGTATTCTCTTGAATGCCAATCAAGATATGATTCGTGGGATGACAATTACGGATACTTTTGGTGATGGACAAACCTTAATTCCTGAGTCATTTAGAGCTGTTCGCTATGAGACACAACCTACAAAGATTCGTAACGAGGCTCATATTCTTACATTAGAGCCATCAGATAATTTTTCAAAAAAGACAGTATTCACTAAAAATGCTCAAGGAGGAATCACAGGATTTACAATTCCATTTGGAGATAACTATCATTGGGCAATGTATATTGAATACTCTACTAAGTTACCAGATGGAGTTCCTGCAGGGTCTTTAGTTTCTAACACCTTGTCATGGTCAGCCACTAATTTTGAGACTCGTAGTATCGTGCGTGAAGTTCGTCTAGAGTCAGGATCAGGTCTTGGTGGAGCTGAAAAATCAGAAAATGTTATATTAAAGGCTCAAAAGATTCTAAAAGGAAAAGCATTAGAAAAAGAGCAGTTTAGTTTTGGACTTTATGATGCAAATAATCTAGCTCAGCCTATCCAAATTGCCAAAAATGCAGAAGATGGAAGTGTAACCTTCAATGCTATTAAGTATGCTAAAGAAGGCGTTTACCATTATCTCATTAAAGAAATGATTCCTGAAAACTCTGGTCACTATGACTATGATAGACATGAATTAAATGTTACTGTAACAGTAACGGATGATGATGATATCAAAATGGGAACGGTGGCTTATGGTGAAGAGAAGACAACATTTACCAACGTTTATCGTGGAACTACAAGCATAAAAGGTAAGAAGATTTGGAATGACGCAGAAAACCAAGATGGCATTCGTCCAGATACTATAAGAGTTCGTCTTTTGGCAAACGGTAGTGAAGTAGCAAGTAAATCAGTTAAATCAGAAGATAACTGGAGCTTTGCATTTGATCAGCTACCTGAAAATGATCCAGAAGGAAAAGCTATTGTTTATACAGTAGCAGAGGATCATGTAGAGGGATATACGACAGAGATAGATCAGAAAAACTATACTATCACTAATACTCATGTTCCTGAAGTAACTGATTTGAAAGTTAGCAAGCGTTGGGAGGATGCTGATAATAAGGCAGGAAAACGTCCAAATAACATCAAGATCCAACTCTATGCTAATGGCAAGAAAGTCGGAAAAGAAGTTACTTTGAGCGAAGATAATAAGTGGGACTATACTTTTAGCAATCTTCCTAAACAATCAGCAGGAAAAGTTATTAACTATACAATAGCTGAAGTCAAGGTTCCTGAGGGATATGTTTCTAAAACAATCCAAGAAAATGAAACACATTTTGTCTTAGTGAATACCTATCAACCGCCTGTCCCACCAACAATTCCAACAACTCCAAATAAAACAACTAATCCACCAAAACCATCAACTCCAAAGTCACCAGATAAAGCAAGTCATCGTGTTTTACCAAAAACTGGTGAAGAAGCTACTATAGCATTGCTTGTTTTAGGTCTAGGAATTGGTCTTGTAGGACTAGCTTTAGTAAAACGTAGAAAATAGTTAGATAAAAAAGCAGGAATTGATATCTATACCTAAGAGAGGACTTTCGAGTTCTCTCTTTTTATGTCTTAGTCTATACGTTTTAACTGGCTACTTACTATATTCATATTTTTTACAAAAAATAAACCGTTTTCACTTGACAAAAATTGGTCTATACCATATAATAAAATAAAGAAAACGGAGGTTATAAAAATGAAAGTTATTAAAGTGGAAAATCCAATTGAAGGTGGAAAAGTTGCTTTTGACATCCTGAAAGAAAAGTTGGAAAATGGTGCGCAAACCTTGGGACTTGCAACAGGAAGTAGCCCTCTTGAGTTCTACCAAGAAATCGTTAAAAGCGATCTTGATTTTTCAAATCATACAAGTGTGAACTTAGATGAGTATGTCGGTCTTGATGGGGACAATCCTCAATCATACCGTTACTTCATGCAAGAAAATCTTTTCAATCAAAAACCATTTAAAGAAAGCTTCTTGCCACGTGGCGATAAAGACCATGCTGAAGAAGAAGTAGAACGCTACAATCAAATTTTGGCTGACCATCCAGTTGACCTACAAATCTTGGGAATTGGTCGTAATGGACACATTGGATTTAACGAGCCAGGAACTCCATTTGATAGCCAAACACATCTTGTAGAGCTTGACCAGTCTACTATCGAAGCTAACGCACGTTTCTTTGATAAGATTGAAGATGTTCCAACACAAGCTATTTCAATGGGTATTAAGAACATTTTGGATGCTAAGTCTATCCTTCTCTTTGCTTATGGTGAATCAAAAGCAGAAGCTATCGCTGGAACTGTTGAAGGTCCTGTGACAGAAAGCCTTCCAGCAAGTAGTCTGCAAAACCATCCAGATGTGACCATTATCGCAGATGCAGCAGCACTCAGCTTGTTAAAGAAATAAGATTTTTATCATTAAAGACCATTCGATCCTGTGGATTGGGTGGTTTTTTGGTCTGGATATTTTTCAAATATGATGAGGGATGAAAATCAAAATTTTTTGTATTTTTTACATGAAGAAGATAAATTTGACTGTTCATCACTTTCTGCTTTTTGTCAGTATTTAGCAAAGATAGAAGCTATCAGTTTAGGTCAACTAAAGGATTTACATTTTATTCAAGAGCAGATACTTAAACACCTTGTCTGGTATTTTGAGAGTCAGGATCTGTATATCATTTCTGATCTACCGTCAGATTATTGGGAGTACCTAGATCACATGGGGTTAGAAATTAAAAAATTAAGTGTTTGTTTAGAACAAACTTTAGAAGTGGAGAACTAGGCTAGACATAATGGTAAAATCTTGTAAATTTTAAAATGAATGATTTGGGAGAATTTCATTTTTTTCTTGACAATTTTCTTTATTCCGTGTAAAATAGAATAGATCTTGAACTTGAAGGGAGTGAAAAAAATGTCTAAAAC
>CAURIB010000146.1:0-4285 GCA_963524795.1 uncultured Streptococcus sp. | reverse complement strand
CTAGCTGGCGTGTCCAGGCAAACCATCAGTTTGCTAGAACGGGATGAGTACACGCCATCCATCGTCATTGCCCTGAAGATTGCTCAGATATTCCATGAGTCAGTCGAGTCAGTCTTTCGCTTGGAGGAGGATGAGTGATGAACAAGTATAAAGTGATTTATTATCTATGTATCGTTGTGTTTATCGTTAATCTTTTGGCTATGATTGGAAGCCTATTTGGTTGGTTTACTGTTGTTGAAAGTAAATTTCTCTTCTGGATAAATTTAGTTCTACTATTGGTCTTTAGATGGGTAGAGAGAAAGATAAAGTTTAAAGAGATCGTAAAAGGAGAAAAATTATGAAAGAGTTTTTAGCAGGTTTTCAAGTAGATACTGAGCACAAAGAACTTGCAGGTGTTTGTGCAGGTCTAGGAAACTATTTTAACATCCAGACCAACGTCGTTCGTTTGGTGACAGTCTTGTTGTTTCTTTCTTCGATGGAGTTAGGGATTATAACAGTTGCTCTCTATGCTTATCTAGCAGGCTGGCTTGGTAATGAGCCATTAGGAGATGGAGCGAAAAAAGCAAGAAATCAAGCTATTCTCTTATTTGCTGTTTGTTTGATTTTAGTATCACTTGGAACAGAGGGTTTGACAGCTATTTATGAATCAGGTAAAGCCTTTGGTCAGTGGTTGGCCGGATTGGTTTAGAGGGGGATGAAAATGAAAAAGAAACATGGATTATTATTTTTAGCAGCAGTTGTCTTGGGAGCTTTCTTGGGCATGTTTGTAGGGATGTTTAAGGCACGTGCTGAATCCCACGGAATCATTTTAGATGTAAAAGTCTTGATACCATGGATATCAGCTATTTGTTTACTGATAGGTTTCATTAGCATTCTTTTGACTTTCAATTTCCTAAAGAAAAGCAGAAAATTTCACTCCTTGTATCAAGAGGAAATGGATGATGATCTGAATGAAACCTATTATGTGCAAATGTATCGGAATCTAGAGTTTGGAACCATTGCCTTTAATATTACAACTGTAGCGACTTTATTATCTCTTTTCATCTCATTAAATGAAGTGATTATACTAAATGGAAGCCATATAACCTTATCTCTTTCTTTTTTGGTATTTGCGTGGGTTTTCAATGCTCAAAAATCTCTTTCTAAAACAATTGCGATTGTGCGTCAGTTTGATTTGGCTCTTTTATCTACCTCAAAGGATGTTTTGAACTATATCAATTCTTACGATGAAGGGGAGCGCAAGGCTAATTTGGAACAGAGTTTTCGGATTTTATTCCAATTAAATCAGTATGTCTTACCAGTCTTATATATTTTTCTTTTTATCATTTCTTTCTTGATAGGAGAGATTCAGTTACTAGCTTTCTTGCTTGTAGGAGCGATCCATATTTATATCAATGTGATGCAGTTACCTATGGTGAAACGTTATTTCAAATAAAGGAGTTTCTATGATTCGTGTTGAAAATGTAAGCAAAAGTTTTGGGAGCAAAAAAGCCCTTCATCAGATTTCTTTTGAGATTAAGGAGGGTGAAATCTTTGGTTTTCTTGGTCCTTCTGGCTCAGGTAAAACAACTATGATCAATGTCTTAACAGGCCAGTTAACTGCAGATCAAGGTAACACAATTTTGTTAGGCAAGAATTCTCAAGATTTAACCTCAAATGATTTGGAACAAATTGGTATTGTCAGTGATGGCAGTGGTTTTTATGAAAAGATGAGTCTTTATAAAAATCTTCTCATCTATGCTAAGCTATATGGTCTCAAGTCAGATAGAGTAAATCAGGTGCTCCAACAGGTTGGATTGGTAGATGCTAAAGATATTATCGCAGAAAAACTTTCTACAGGAATGAAACAAAGAATGTTCTTGGCCCGTGCCCTTCTTAATGCTCCTAAGATTCTTTTTCTAGATGAGCCAACCAGTGGGCTAGACCCTACAACATCTAAGATGATTCATGCCCTACTTCAAGAATTAAAGCAAGCTGGGACAACTATCTTTCTGACCACGCATGATATGAATGAAGCAACTTTGCTTTGTGATCGCTTATCTCTTTTAAATAAGGGTAATTTAATAGAGTATGGAAGTCCACAAGAGATTATTCAAAAATACCATGTGGATAAGAAAGTACGTGTAGCTTATAAAGATGGAAGAGAACAAATAGTTCTGTTTGAAGAATTGCCGCATTTAGACACGACAGATTTGATGGTCGTTCACTCTTGTGAACCAACTTTAGAAGAGATCTTTATCAGATTAACAGGAGAAAAGTTAGATGTTTAGAAAATTAAATGCCCTACTATGGTTAAGAGTGCAAATTCTTATTAGTAATTCAACTTTGTTAGCGACTTTATTAATGCCTTTTGGTATTGCTGTTTTATTAAATGAATTTTTAAATAAGAATGGAGAAGTGAGCCTATTTTTACTATCTGCTAGCTTGACGATGGTCTTGAGCATGGGAAGTGGTTATATGGTATCGATTATGATGGCAGAAGATAAGGAAAAACGAAATCTTAAATCACTCATTCTAAGTGGTGTGACAGCAACAGAATATACTTTCAGTATGCTTGTTCTCCCTATTTTGATAATGTTACTTGCTATGATTGTACTTCCCATCTATCTTAAAGTAGATGTATCTGGTTATTTATTTGCCTACGTTATCTATTTGCTCCTAGCAACTATTAGTATTATTTTTCTCAACCTTCTAATCGGTGCGGTGTCAGATACTCAATCTAAAGCGCAAGTTTATAGTATCTTCCCTATGTTAATCGTCTCTTTTTTACCTATGATTGCTCTTCAAAATGATACGGTTCAAAAACTATTGGACTATTCTTTTATCGGTCCTTTGGTAGGTCTATTAAAAGAAGGTGGAGGAGAGTTGTCTCTGGGAAATCTTGGTCTTTTATTGGCATGGGTCCTTGTTCTAGGCCTAGCAAGTCTCTTTGTATTGAAAAATAGTTATAAAGGAAAATAGGAGAATCTTATGAAAACACTTAAAAACATTGGCTGGTTTGTTCTAGCTTTCTTATCATTTTTGTTTATCTACGGTTTTATTCAGACTTTACCTCTGATTGCTCTTGGTTCAGGTGCACCTATAGTCGGTGTTCTTCCGCTTTATATTCTATTAGCAGGAGCTTTTACCTTCTTAACATACAAGTGGTATAAGACAGGAACCGTTACGATTGAAAAAACAGCCCTCAACAAATACATCTGGTTGCCTGCCTTGGTATGGGTCCTTATCATTGTTGCACAATCTTTCTTACCAAATGATCCATCTGTCAGTCAACAGACGGCAGAACAATTGACTCATAAACAACCTCTCTTCTCTTTCTTCATGATTGTTGTCTTTGCACCCTTGACAGAAGAGTTGACCTTTAGAGGTATGTTAGCTCGTTATGTCTTCCCTAAGCAGGATAACGTCAAGCAGACAGTACTCTTTCTTCTTGTAAGTACTATCATTTTTGCACTTGTTCATTTCCCTGGCACTCCTCAACAATTCCTAGTGTATGGTTCCCTAGGTTTGAGCTTGGGCTTAGCTTATGTCAGCAAAGGTGGTTTGGCATACAGCATTGCTTTACATGCTTTAAATAATTTAATCGGATTTTTAATGATTCTCATGCTATAATAGACTCAGGAGGAAGTCATGAAACGAGTAATATTATTAGCAGTGATTCAGACCGTAGTTCTCTTCTTTATCGTGGGGGCGCTTGGCTACGTCTTTAAAGGGGATTTCTTTTATAACAATCTAGCAGTATTTTTTGCTCCTCTTGCAGGAGTGATACGATTTGCGACAGCTTATGTAACAGAGATTGTTTTGCCCAAAAAGGCAGCAGAGATCGCTGAAAAAGATAAAAAAGAAGGAAATAGCAAATAAAATTGGATCCAGTGAAGACTTCGCTGGATTTTTTCTTTTTCAAATGGATTCTCTCAAACTTTTCTGCTGATTTTCATGAAGAGCCTGCTCTTTTATGGTAAAATAGTAAAAGAATAATAGAGGAGAGAAATCATGAAACGTAGTATGTATGCTGGCCGTGTTCGTGCAGAGCACATTGGACAAGAAATTACCTTGAAAGGATGGGTTGCTCGCCGTCGTGACCTAGGAGGTCTGATCTTTATCGACCTTCGTGACCGTGAAGGAATCATGCAGTTAGTCATTAACCCTGAGAAAGTTTCTGCAGAAGTTATGGCAACGGCTGAAAGCCTTCGTAGTGAGTTTGTCATCGAGGTGACTGGTCAAGTTGTTGCACGTGAGCAGGCAAATGATAAACTGGCGACTGGAGCGGTTGAGCTGAATGTAA
>CAURIB010000145.1:0-4313 GCA_963524795.1 uncultured Streptococcus sp. | reverse complement strand
GTTAATTAAATGGTTAAATACTAGTTAAGGAGTTGTTATGAAAAAAAGAAGTATCCTATGGCTCATGATTGCCTTATTTGCTCTTACCTTAGGAGCATGTGGACAAAAGACCAGTCAAGACAAGAGTGATGAAACTAAAGGGATGAAAATTGTGACCAGTTTTTATCCTATCTATGCCATGGTCAAGGAAGTATCTGGTGACTTGAATGATGTTCGAATGATTCAGTCAAGTAGCGGAATTCACTCCTTTGAACCTTCGGCAAATGATATCGCAGCAATATACGATGCCGATGTTTTTGTCTATCATTCTCATACACTAGAGTCATGGGCGGGAAGTTTGGATCCAAGCCTGCAAAAATCCAAGGTAAAGGTCTTAGAAGCATCAGAAGGTATGACCTTGGAGCGCGTGCCTGGCTTAGAAGATATGCAGGCAGGAGATGGGATTGATGAGAAAACCTTGTATGATCCTCATACTTGGTTAGATCCTGAAAAAGCTGGCGAAGAAGCGCAAATTATCGCTGACAAACTTTCAGAGGTTGATAGTGAGCATAAAGAAACTTACCAGAAAAATGCGCAAGCCTTTATCAAAAAAGCTCAAGAATTAACTAAGAAATTCCAGCCAAAATTTGAAAAAGCGACTCAGAAAACTTTTGTAACACAGCATACAGCCTTTTCATATTTAGCTAAACGATTTAGACTTAATCAACTTGGTATTGCAGGTATCTCTCCTGAACAAGAACCTAGCCCAAGACAGTTAACCGAAATTCAAGAATTTGTAAAGACTTATAAGGTCAAAACCATCTTTACAGAGAGCAATGCATCATCTAAGGTAGCGGATACACTCGTCAAATCAACAGGTGTGAGTCTTAAAACCCTAAATCCTTTAGAGGCAGACCCACAAAATGACAAGTCCTACTTAGAAAACCTAGAAGAAAATATGGCTATCTTAGCTGAAGAATTGAAATGAGGAGATTATGAAGATTAATAAAAAATATCTAGCGGGATCTGCAGTGGTCCTTGCCTTAAGTGTTTGTGCTTATGCTTTAAATCAACATCAAGCACCTGAGAAAAAAGATGACAACCGTGTATCCTACGTTGATGGTAAAGAGTCTGAAGCTAAAAAGAATGAAACTCTTACACCAGACCAAGTTAGCAAGAAGGAAGGCATAGAAGCTGAACAGATTGTTACCAAAATCACTGATCAAGGTTATGTGACTTCCCACGGCGACCATTTCCATTACTATAATGGTAAGGTTCCTTATGATGCTATCTTTAGTGAAGAACTGGTCATGAAAGATCCAAACTATCAGCTGAAGGATGAAGATATTGTCAATGAGATTAAAGGTGGCTATATCATCAAAGTTGATGGGAGATACTATGTCTATCTAAAAGATGCTAGCCATGCAGATAATGTTCGTAGCAAAGACCAAATTGAGCGTCAGAAACGGGAAGGCACATCAGATAGAGGAAATGAAACTAAGGAAGTCCTTGCTGCACGAGCTCAAGGCCGATATACAACGGATGATGGTTATGTCTTTAATGCTGCAGATATCATTGAAGATACAGGTGATGCCTATATCGTTCCTCACGGTGGACATTATCACTACGTTCCAAAGAGTGCACTTTCCTCAAGCGAGTTAGCTGCTGCACAAGCCTATCTGGCTGGCAGGAGAAGTCAACCGAGTTCAACGGACTATAAACCGAATCCAAGTGTTGAACCAAGTCCTCAAGCAGATAACTCAGCTACAAACAAACCAGTAGCTCAAGCGGACGACCTTCAAAGTCTTCTTGCTCAGTTATATGCTTTACCAGTTAGTCAACGCTATCGAGAATCTGATGGTTTGGTATTTGATCCAGCTAAAATTACCAGTCGTACACCATCAGGGGTGGCCATTCCACACGGTAATCACTACCATTTCATTCCCTATAGTAGTATGTCTGCTTTGGAGCAAAAAATTGCTCGTTTGATGCCACTTTCAGGTCTTGTAACACCATCAAATCCTGTAGAAACTCCAAGCAAACCTAGTGGAGATCATGAGCACAACCATGACCGTGAAGATGGAGAGAATCATGATCATGACCACCATGGACACGACCAAGAAGAGCCGGGTCATCATGGTCAGGAAGGCGAAGGACAAGGTCATGACCACAATCATGACAATCCCCACGATCACGGATTCGATACTAATCGTGTTATAAGTGAAGATGAGCAAGGTTTTATCGTTTCTCATGGGGACCACAATCATTATTTTTACAAGAAAGATTTGACGGCTCAACAGATTAAAGAAGCTCAGGAACACTTGAAAGGTAAAACCGAAGTTAAACCTAATTCATCAGATGAGCACCATGATGAAGACGGGCATGATCACCACCATGGTGAAGACCACGATCACGGATTCGATGCTGACCGAGTGATAAGTGAAGATGAGGAAGGTTTTGTCGTTTCTCATGGAGATCACAATCACTATTTCTTTAAAAAGGATTTATCAACAGAGCGGATTAAGGCTGCTCAGGAGCACTTGAAGGAACATCATCAGGTAGAACCTGTTAAACCACTTGCAAAAGATGTAGAAGCTTTCACGAGAGATGCAAGTGATGAAGAAAAAATAGCTTATATTTCTAAGACTTATGGTGTTCCACTTGAAGCCATTCGTATCTCAAATGGATTCTTTGTATTTGGTAATCCAGATCAGGCTTATGATCCAACTCACATACACCCTTATGCAGTTCGTAAGGAACACGTTCGTATTCCACTAGTAACTGGGGACCCAGAACTTGATTTCCTAAACGAACTCTATACAACTGCTTTACGTGATGGCGTTTCTCCTTATAGTTTGCAGGTTGAAAATGGTAGCTTCGTCATTCCTCACGGTGATCATAATCACTACATCAAAGTACAAACTAAAGGCTATGAAGTGGCTTTGAAACATAAGATTCCTGCCTTGCAATCTAACTACCAACCAGGAGCCTTTGATGAAGCTACTGTTCAAAATAAGGTTGATCAACTTCTAGCAGAAAGTCGTGAAGTCTATAAAGATAAACCAATTTTACAAAGACAAATTGAGCTTGCCTTGGGACAATTCTCTGAAAATATGAAGAAGCTCTCAACCAACTCAACAGCTGGTTATCTGGCTGCTTTAGATCTCTTTGACAAGCAGTATATCCACGTTGACTCTAGTGTAAAACCAACAGAAATCAGTCCTTTAGACAAGAAATATCAAGCTTTAGTAGATAAGATTAATACCTTGGATACGGATGCTTATGGACTTCCTAAAAAGGATCTCTTGGCTCAACTCCAAGAAAATAAATTGGCTCAAGATGAGGCTGGTTTAGATGCAGTTGAAGCTAAACTACAAGCTCTGCAAGATTTTAATGATCGTACTGGTGTTACGACAGTTGAATACATCAAGTATTTCTATCAACATCTGTCAGATGGTCGTTTAAATGACACTCTTAGAAATAAAGTTGCTAACTTAACTTGGACTCTTTATCAGTCACAATCTTTCCTTAAGGCAACTGACTTGAACAAACTCTTCCCTGAAATCTATCAAACAAAATTAGAAGTTGAAGAAGCTCTTAAAAACGAACCAGTTGCAAGTAAGCCTTCTGAAACAATCTTAGATAGAGAAAAAGTTGATGGTCATAGTGCTAAAACTGCAGTTTATGAGTTCTTGAAAGGTTTGTTTGATGATATAAAACCTGAGGAACAAAGTAACCATGTCTTAAAAGGTCAGGTGGCAGGACTTTTAACAAAAGCTGTAGAATTGGTAAGCCAAGTGAAAGAAGATGGTGTTAAAGCTTCACTCTCTGACGAAGTGAAAAATCTAAAGGCTGCTTTGGAGAAAGAAGACGCAGACCTTGATGAATTAAATACACAGGTTCAAGATCTTTTGAAACGTATTTCACTAACAATCCAAAATGAACGTGACAATTTGAAACAAGACCCAGAGGTCATGGCTCTTTATCAACAGCTTTATAACGGTATTATTGCCCTCCATAGCTATTTGGAGATGAATCATGGTTCAGATGCTGACTTTGAAAAAGTAGATGCTCTGTTTGATAAACTAGCAGCAGCTAGCAAAGACAAGCAAGCTCTTCTAGCAGTTGCTCAAGAAATCTTAGTATTGAATCAAGAAATTAGAACAAAAGCTGCCCTAGCTGAAACAAACAAAGAATCATCAAGTGATAAACAAGATGATTCAAGCTCAAAACCTACAGCTACAACTCCTGAATCAACAGAAAAAGTAGCAGAATAAGCAAAGAGGCTGGGACAAAAGTCCTAGCCTCTCAATTGTCTTTGGATTGTCGAGCAA
>CAURIB010000144.1:0-4334 GCA_963524795.1 uncultured Streptococcus sp. | reverse complement strand
ACTGAACTTTACACGGCAGATTTAGCTCAAAATGGATTATTTGGTTTTACGACTTCCTTTATCATCTTTAATCTTGCTTTGCTTGTCTTGGCAGGCTGGGCAGGGTATAAGTGGAAGATAAGATTAAAAAAATGGAGAAAACTTTAATGGTTCTTCTCCATTTTTTTATCTAATTGGTAATGTTGAAAATCGGAAGTGAAATGATACTTTCAAAGAATTCATTTTGGACACTAGCAAACGAAATAGAGCCCTGATGCAAATCAACAATTTGTTTTGAAATTTTTAGCCCAATTCCAGTCGTTCTAATTTTAGAAATATCAATGTTTTTAAAAGATAATTCATTAAGTTCAGCAATTTTTTCTGGTGAAGCTCCCTGTCCATTATCTTTGATTTCGACAATTACATTTGTATCTTTTTTGAATAAGTTGATTCTTATTGTGCAACCCTTTTCGTTATGTAAAACAGAGTTGTAGATGATATTATGGATAACTCTTGTGATTAAAAACTGCTCAATCATGATAGATTGATTAACAAGTGAATAATCGTAATCAAATTCAAATTCAAATTCATTCCAGATTTCTTGATTTAAAATATGGATGAGAATGTCTTTGAAGAAGGGGATAATTTTTGTTTCAGTCTGATTTAATTGAAGATGACCGGATGAAAGGCGAGCTACTATATTTAAGTCATTTAAAATATTTTGGATGTAATAGGATTCTGTCAATATTGGGCGAATATGTTTTTTAGACTGTGTATCTAGTTCAGAATCATTTAACAAGGACGCGTTAGAAATGATGACAGAAAGAGGTGTTTTGATATCGTGTGCAATACCTGAAATCCATTGCTCTTTAAAGACTTCATTCTCTTTGAGTAGAGTATCGGTTTGATTAATTGCAGTTGTAAGATATTCTAGTTCGGATATAGAATTTATTGGATTTTTCAAACCATCTGGGAGATTCTGAATAGCAGTTACAAGAGGAGCAATTTTACGATTGATATGCGTCACACCATAGTAGTAAAGAAAAGCGAAATAAAGGCAGTTGAAAAGCAATACTCCAAATGCTACTAGTGGAATCAAGCGAATACTATCTATATCTAAGTAATTATAACTATAACGAGCAATTTTATCTTTTGGAAAACCAACAACAATGATGTAGCCACCTTTTATCTGACTAAAAACAGGATAATCTGAAAGATAATAGCGAGAAAACTGTAAAATGTCCCCATAGTCAAATTGCGAAGGAACTTCTGTAGGTTTATACTGTTCGTACACTTGTTTTCCAGTCTGCTTATCCAATACCATGAGCCATAACTTTTGTTCTTTTAGACTAGAAATATCATTTTCAGGTATGTGGACGTTATTATTTGTGATGGTAATGTGTTCAGAAATTATTTTCACAGTCTCAGTAGCAGTTTGCTTTTTACTAATGTAGAAAACAAAACTGGCAATTAGAATAATATTGGTAATAAAGATAATGATGGAAAAAAAGATAAATTTCTTTAGTGAATACCTTAAAATTTTGGTTTGGTTCATAATCATGATAACAATTTATATCCTAGCCCTTTAGCTGTCTTTAAATATTGAGGTTTTGAAGGATTTTCTTCTATTTTTTCTCGAATTTTCCGAATATGTACAGTCAAAGAGTTTTCATAACCAAAGCTATCCACTCCCCAAATCGTATCACAGAGAGATTCGGTTGAAACGATGTAATTTTTATTATCGTAAAGTTTTTTCAAAATCTGAATTTCAATTGGCGTAATAGAAATTTCTGCTCCATTTTTTTGTACTGTTGCATTCCGAAAACTCACCAAAGTCTGTCCAATCTGTATTGTTTCCTGTTCTGATTTATAACTTCTACGGAGCAGAGCCATAATACGATAGATAAGATTTTTTGGAATGAAGGGTTTCATGATATAATCATCACCACCAGCATTGAAACCAGCTATCTCATCTTCAGGATTATTTTTGGCAGTCAGAAAGAGGATAGGAGTATCGCCTTTTTTTCGGATATGTTTTGCTAATGTGTAGCCATCACCATCGGGGAGCATAATGTCCAAAAGGAAAAGGTCGAACTGCTCTGTTTCAATCATGTCCAAACTAGATTCTATATCATAGGCTGATGTTAGATTGGAAAATCCGTAGGCAGTGAGAATATCTCTTATGGAAGAGTTTAAAATTTTATCGTCATCAATGATAAGGATGTGCTTATTCAGGAGCTGTTGTTCGAAATTCATAATCTTACCTCGCTTATCTATATTATACCATTTAAAAGAATGAAAAAAGCAAGATACTTTAATCTTAATGTAAAATTAAGGTTAGCTTAGTTTAAAATTAATCTAGCATGTCTATAATAAAGACATAACCTAGATAGAGATACTTCTCAAATAAATTTTAATCAGTGAGGTATTTCCAAATGGCTAAACAACAAATGAATCTCGTTGAGATTGAAGCAATGAATTCTCTTCAAGAATGAACTCTTGAAGAACTTGATAACGTTCTTGGTGCTGGTAGTGGAATAATTCATTTTATTCAGACAAAACAATGGTAATAGTGAGTCACCAATTAGATATTGTAAATTATGTTGATTCTATCATTTTTGTTGATAAGAGTAGTGGAGATGTTATCAAAGATACTTATGATAATTTGATTTAGAGAAATCAAAATTATAGAAAATTATTTGGTTTAAAGGAGGAAGTTCATAATGATTAGTAATGTTTTACAGATAAAAAACTTACAAAAGGGATTTAAGGACACTCAGGTAGTTAACCTTAGTTCCTTATCAGTTCAACAAGGTGAGATTTATGGTTTTCTAGGTCCAAATGGAGCTGGGAAAACAACCACCATGAAGATGATTTTGTCTTTGATTTCTCGTACAGCTGGGGAGATTGAAGTGTTCGGTCAATCTATAGGTACGGACAAGCAGTATCTTAATCAGATTGGCTCTATGATTGAAGAACCGTCTTATTATCCTAATTTGACAGGCTATGAAAATCTCTTGGTTTTCCAAAAAATCCTTGGATTTGATAAGAAAAATATTCAGGAAACCTTGAAAATTGTTGGGTTAGATCAACCTAAAAACAAGAAAAAATTGGTTAAAGATTATTCTCTGGGTATGAAACAGCGTTTGGCTTTAGCCTTTGCCTTAGTCAAGAAACCGCGTTTGTTGATACTGGATGAGCCAACAAACGGGCTAGACCCAGCAGGGATTCATGAAATTCGGGAACTGATTATCAAGTTGGCAAAAGAACAGGGCATTACTGTCTTCATCTCTACCCATATCCTTTCTGAAGTAGAGCATATAGCTGACCGTGTGGGGATTATCAATCATGGTCAACTGGTTTACGAGGGAGAAATTCGTAAAATTCAGTCCAATAAATGGCTGGAAGTGCGTGGGGATTTTAGAGGTCGACGTGAAGTCATTAGCCAAGTGTTATTTGGTTATCCGTGCAAGATGTTGGAGATACAAGAAGATAAACTCAAGCTGACTAACCTTGCCGATCAGCAGATTTCTAGTTTGTTACGAGATTTAATAGTCGAGAAAGTTCCAATTTATGAAGTGAAGCAAGAACAAGAAACCTTGGAATCTATCTTCCTCAACTTAACCAAGGAGTGAGTCTTATGTTGAATAATTTGTCTATTGAATTGCTCAAGGCAAAACGAACCAAATCCTTCCTCATTAGCATACTAGTTATGGGAGTCGGATTTGCTTGGGCAATTGCAGCCGCTACACGTTACCTAAGTAATCCAGACATGCACCAGATTAACCTAATTTTCTATATGATAAAAGAAGTAAATGGCTTGATTCTCCCTATCGTGGTCGCTCTCTTTGTATCCCGGATTGTCAAGAACGAGAAGGAGGGCAACACTTTCAAACTGCTTTTGGCAAATGGTGAAAATGTACGGCATATCTTTCTGAGTAAGCTTGGCCTGACTATGTTCATTTTGACCTTTCTCGCTTTTTTGGAGGGAGTAGTAGCCCAGTTGATTGCAATCTTATCAGGTCTAGAAATGCCTGTTAGCCTAATCCTCTGGCAAATCGTCATTTTCTTGCTAGCATCTTTTGTCTTAACCTGTCTGTTTTTGACTTTGCAGTTTTTACTGAAAAAGCAGGCATTGATAATGGCATTAGGGATTTTCGGAGGATTTCTTGGAGTTGGATTTGGTCATGCAACAGCTTTTCTACAGCTGATTTTCCCATTTGGTGGTATAGCATATCTGTCTCTGGTGGATTACCAGAAAGTCGCCAGTCAAGTGAGTTATGTTTTGGCGACAAACCTAGGATTTAAACTCTTTACATATTTGCCAATAGCCCTAATCTATCTCTTCTTATCTC
>CAURIB010000143.1:0-4354 GCA_963524795.1 uncultured Streptococcus sp. | reverse complement strand
GAGCCTTCGTTGTCATTGAAGCAGAACATATGTGTATGAGTATGCGCGGTGTTCGGAAACCTGGAACTGCAACCTTGACAACAGTGGCTCGTGGTCTATTTGAGACAGATAAGGATCTTCGTGATCAAGCTTATCGTCTCATGGGACTTTAAAAAATCCGCGTTAAGCGGATTTTTCTAGAAAGGACTAGTTATGGATCAACTGCGAATTAAAGACCTAGAAATTTTCGCCTTTCATGGACTCTTTCCTAGTGAGAAGGAACTGGGGCAGAAGTTTGTCGTTTCAGCCACCCTATCCTATGATATGACCAAGGCTGCGACAGACTTGGATTTAACTGCATCTGTCCATTACGGAGAACTTTGCCAGCAATGGACGACTTGGTTTCAGGAAGAAAGCGAAGACCTGATTGAAACAGTAGCCTACAAACTAGTAGAGCGTACTTTTGAGACCTACCCTCTCGTTCAAGAGATTGAGCTGGAACTAAAAAAACCTTGGGCACCTATCCATCTACCGCTGGATACTTGTTCAGTAACCATCCACCGTCGCAAACAGCGTGCCTTTATTGCCTTGGGAAGTAATATGGGGGATAAGACGGCTAATCTCAAGCAAGCTATTGCTAACATGAGTGCTCGCGGGATTCGTATTCTCAAAGAGTCCAGTGTCTTGACGACCGAGCCTTGGGGCGGTGTAGAGCAAGATAGTTTTGTCAATCAGGTTATTGAAGTGGAAACCTGGTTGCCTGCTCCCATCTTGTTAGAAACCTTGTTAGCTATTGAGGCAGAAATGGGACGGATCAGAGAGGTGCATTGGGGACCTCGCTTGATTGACCTAGATTTGCTCTTTGTAGAGGACCAGATCATCTATACAGACGACCTCATCTTGCCTCATCCTTATATTGCTGAACGCCTCTTTGTCCTAGAATCACTCCAAGAAATAGCTCCGCATTTCATCCATCCAGTCTTGGGACAACCAATTCGTTACTTGTATCAAGAATTGAAAAAATAAGAAAACTCTAGTTTCCGAAGTATTTATAGAGGAGACTAGAGTTTTTAAAATAGATCATTTTCTTCAGGGAGGAGAATAGTTTCCTTGCCATCCAGATCTAGCACCAGAACTTTTGGTGGGTAGAGTGGATCAAAGGGATGATTAAAATCAAAGTCAATCGTAGTCGGAAGGTGTTGACTTGAAAAACGGAAGGTGATGGAACCATCATTGTTTAAAAGTCGAAATTCGAGCTCATCCTCTAATTCAAAAACATGTTTTAAAAAATGATCAATAATATACCAGATAGAGTCGATAACATCATCGGGTAGATTGGTAACAACACCGAAACTAGCGCACCGTCTATGGGAATCTGTAAAAGCCATCCATTTCTCCTGATTGATTTTCTTATTATCATACTGCAAACTGCTAGAAAAATCAAGAAAAGTCAACTGCTTTTAAAAAGTTGTGAATGTTTTTGAAACTTTTTTCAACGAATCTTCATCAAATGCTTGAAAATGCTTACAATAAGTGGTAGAATGAAAATAGTGGAATCATGAAAACAAAATTTTCAAAGTAGAAAGGAAACGGAATGAATACAGATGATACAGTAACAATTTATGACGTTGCCCGAGAAGCAGGAGTGTCAATGGCGACTGTTAGTCGTGTTGTTAATGGCAATAAGAACGTCAAGGAAAACACTCGCAAGAAGGTTTTAGAGGTCATCGACCGTCTTGATTATCGTCCAAATGCAGTAGCACGTGGTCTAGCAAGCAAGAAAACGACAACAGTTGGAGTCGTCATTCCAGATATCACAAATACTTATTTCTCTACCCTTGCTAAAGGGATTGATGATATCGCGGAGATGTACAAATACAACATCGTCCTTGCTAATAGTGACGAAGATGATGAGAAGGAAGTATCTGTAGTCAATACTCTTTTTTCTAAACAGGTGGATGGCGTTATCTTCATGGGTTATCATTTGACTGAGAAGATTCGCTCAGAGTTTTCACGCTCACGTACTCCTGTGGTTCTTGCGGGGACAGTGGATGTGGAACACCAACTTCCAAGTGTCAATATTGACTATAAACATGCTACTGTTGATGCAGTCCGCCACCTCTTGAAACGAAATAAAAAAATTGCTTTTATTAGTGGACCATTAGTGGATGACATCAACGGGAAAATTCGCTTGGCTGGTTATAAAGATGCTTTGAAAGAAGCGGGAATCAACTACAGTGAAGGTCTTGTTTTTGAATCAAAATACCGTTATGACGATGGTTATGCCTTGGCAGAACGCTTGATTTCTTCCAAAGCAACAGCAGCAATTGTGACAGGTGATGAATTAGCAGCAGGTGTTTTGAACGGTCTTTCTGATAAAGGAATTTCTGTACCAGAAGAGTTCGAAATTATTACCAGTGATGATTCACAAATCGCGCGCTACACTCGTCCAAATCTAACAACCATTGCTCAACCTTTGTATGACCTTGGTGCCATTAGTATGCGTATGTTGACTAAGATTATGCACAAGGAAGAGTTAGAAGAACGTGAAGTTCTCCTACCACATGGTTTGATTGAACGCCGTTCAACTCGAAAAGAATAAGAAAAAGAGGTCGGGATCAAAATCCCGACCTCGCTTGTTAATGGCAAAAACTTTTTGGTCAATAGTTCAAGTATCAAGTTGATGGTTGAAGGCTTGCGGGGGTGACTAGAAAACAAGACTTGATCTAGTAATTTATATCTCACCGACTTTTTTATACTCAATGAAAATCAAAGAGCAAACTAGGAAACTAGCCGCAGGTTGCTCAAAGCACTGCTTTGAGGTTGTAGATGAAACTGACGAAGTCAGTAACCATACCTACGGCAAGGCGACGTTGACGAGGTTTGAATTTGATTTTCGAAGAGTATTATCCTTCCATATAGGCTCGTAATTCCTCTCCCTTGAGGCCAGCATTGATAGCAATGAGGAGTTTGAGACGGGCTTTTTGAGCATTCAGCTCTTTGACAAAAAATACACCAGCATTTTGCAGACAAACGCCACCACCCTCATAGGCATATACAGGCTCAGCGATACCATTAAAACAACGAGAAACCAAGGCAATGGGAAGCCCTGCTTGGATAAGGGTGTTTAATTTTCGAGATGTTTCCTTAGGAACATTTCCAGCACCGAAAGCCTGAATGATGAGACCATCCAGTTGATCGACAGGCAGTAAATCAAGGAGTTCTTCTGTCATGCCAGCATAAACAGGGATGATGGGCACCAAACCTTGGATGCTATCTAAATCAAAACGGACACGTGGTTCTGCAGTTTTAAAATAGAGAATTTCTTGCTTCATGATGAGACCTAGTGGGCCATGGGTCGGTGTTTGGAAGGTTCCGACATTCGTGGTATGGGTCTTAGTGACATACTTAGCAGCGTGAATTTCATCATTCATCACGACCAGTACCCCCTTATCAGCGGTCTTGTCATCACTTGCAACACGTAAGGCGCTGAGATAGTTGTAGACGCCATCACTTCCTAGTTCATTGGAGCTTCTCATAGCTCCGGTCAATACGATGGGAATGTGAGGGATTTCCATCGTGTCTAGGAAATAAGCCGTTTCCTCGAGGGTGTCAGTACCGTGTGTGATGACAACGCCATCAAAATTCTTTGCCTCTTGCTTGATTTTATGATAGAGAGCCAGCATGTGTTTGGGCTTGATATGAGGACTGGGTAAATTTAAAAAATCCAAAGCATGGACTTGGATTCCCTCTAAGGGATTTGAGACATGATTCATAGGGTTATCTGCACTAGTTCTAACAGCTCCTGAGTCATCTGCTTGCATGGAAATAGTGCCACCTGTGTGTAAAACGAGGATTTTCTTAGTCATGATTCACTCACTTTTTCTGAAATAATGGTATAATCATTGTATCATAAAAGAAAGGAATGAGATAGTCATGGAGGTCAAAGCTGTTTTTTTTGATATAGATGGAACATTAGTCAATGATCGAAAGAGTGTTTTGAAATCCACTAAAGAAGCCATCAAGATTGTGAAGGACCAGGGGGTTCTTGTGGGGGTAGCGACCGGACGAGGACCATTTTTTGTTAAGGATTTGATGGATGATTTGGATCTGGATTTTGCAGTTACCTATAATGGCCAATATATCTTTAACAAAGAACGTGTACTTTTTGCAAGTCCGATTGATAAGAGAAGTCTCAGACAAATCATCTCGTATGCCAAGGATAATCGAAAAGAGATTGCCATGGGAACGAGACAAGATGTTGTTGGTTCTCGCATCATGTCCTTTGGGCTCAGCCCTCTGTCACAATTAGTTAGTCGTTTTGTACCTAAATTTTTGACTCGTACTGTTAGTCATTCCTTTAATCGTATGGTCA
>CAURIB010000142.1:0-4424 GCA_963524795.1 uncultured Streptococcus sp. | reverse complement strand
ACATCATACATGTACAAAAAAGCACAGACTTTATATCTGTGCTTTTTTTGTGTGCATACATGTTAGATGTATCTTCACTTCTTTTGCCTAACTATAGTATATCACCAGTTACTAAATACGCATTAATCGTTTTCGTTCGTCAATGTCTGACGATTTAGCTACAAGCTTTTCAGATAGCTTTTCTTTCTCTACTTTCAGCCCACTCACTTCTAAAGAAAGTTTTGCTTTTACATTCCGCAACTCACATAACTTATTCTCTGACTTTCTAATCTCTTCTAACAAATCAGCACTTTTACATTTCAATGTGTCTGGGTCGAAGTCATTAATAATACGTTCCTGTTGTTTCCGTCTTTCGTCTAAGTGTTGAGTTATCTGTTCCAACTTCTCAACTTCCGTACGCAGTTCAATTACTTTCTTGTCCGTTCGCTCTGCGGATCGGCGGACAAGAAATAACCCAAACCACCATAAGAAACAGATAACACCTGGCACAATAACAGGAGCATAATGTTCAGCTTTAACGCTACTGATATATAACGCTATTGCCTCTCTATCTACATCACTTGCACCATAGCCATACTCATAACCAATTCGCCCCTTGTTGATATTAAGGGAAGCCATAAGTTGATTAATGCTATCTTGATTACTAGCACTTTCATAATACCGTTCTGAAAAGCCATTACTTTGACCTTGCTCAATCGCTATTTTATAGCGATACGCAAGACTATCAGCAAACAATACTTTCTCATACGCTTGACTTAAACCAAAGCACATTATGAAAGCTACTAAAATAAAGCTCAAAATAGACCATTTAAAGCCCCATTGTGCTACATAGATAGATAGGATAACCCCAAACACCAAAATAAGCGTAAAAAGGCAATTAATGCCATTTAAAAAACCAAAGTCCATATTATCGACTGAACCCCCTCGAAATTGTTTGTCCTAAACTCTTATTTTTCTCTAACAAACTAGATACATCATCACGATTAAATGCACCTAATGACTTGGCTCGTGCCTTATTTCCACCTTGCTCATAAGTAATATTGCCTGTGCTTGTCATTCGACTAATCGTGATACCTTTCTGTTGTAACGCTCGCTCAAAATCATCTTTGCTTTTGATGTTCTTGTCTTTCCATATATCTTGCAAGTCCTGTCGGAGCGTATCTTTCCACGATTTAGCAAGATAATTCTCATCGGTTTTCTTGCTCGTTGGTTGCATGCCAGCGTGTCTTTCACGCTCATTCTTGATAGCCTTGCTTTGGTCTAACGTGCGTAACCCATATTTCTTACAAATTTCATCGTTAAGGCGGTATAAATCTTTGGTTAGAATGTCAGCACCTTTTGACACTTCAAGGCTCTTAGCGTTTGAAATTCGCAATTTTTTGCCTGTTTCTGAATTAACGGAGTTAATAATCAAGTGATTGTGTAAATTATCGGTATCGTTGTGAGTTTCAACTACAACTTGATACCCTTTTTTCGCAAACACTTCTGCCAGTTCCTTGCCCATTTCGTGAACATCTTCCGCATTGTAAGATTGTTCGCCATGCTCATTGTCAAAAGATTGGACTATCCAATAATATTGCCGACCCTCTGTCTTATCAAAAAGCTCCTTTGTGAGTTGCATATCTTCCGCCCATTCCTCAGGGCGATCAATGTTGAATGTGGAGCATTCAACATTTCGCCCGTCACGTTCTAGGTAATCTTTAGCACCACCAAGAGAAGCCTTTCCGTTACTATTTCTAACTTTCAAAACTGCCATTATCTTAACTCCTTCAAAATCTCCGATAAGATAACTTTTGTTTCTGAAATTTCACGGAGCAAATTCATTCGGCTATTTTCTAAATTCTCTTTCACCTTTAATAGCTCTTCAAGTGAAATTAAATTATCTGGATATTGAGCAATGTAATTTAAAAAATCTCTGTTCAATTTCACTTGGTAATTTCCTAATTTTGCCAAGTTAGAATTTAAAATTTTGAATTGTGAAATCGGTAAATCTTTGATAATTTTAGGCGGTCTATTCTCAATTAAATTTCTTACAAATTCACTCATATTTTGATTTGTAATTTCAGAAAAATACTTCAGCTGGTCGAACTCTTTTTCTGTCATTCTGACCTTAACTAATTTCGTTTTATTTTCGCTCATGGTTGTGTATCCTCTCCAGGGGTTCAAAGGGGACATAGTCCCTTTTGCAAGACGTGTCTTGGTCACTTTGTGGCCACAGACGCGTGTCTTGCAACTATCTAATAATGTGGTGCTAGAACTCGCTCTCTCGATTATAGCATATCCACTTATTAAGGTCATTATTAGATAGTTCTGTCTATCCTGTTTGTTCATTGATCAACAGGATAGACTTTGATTATTTACCAATCAATATTGGTGAATAATCAACTCTCTTTTATCTTCTAATTTTGATTACATTAGAACGATAAAAGTTCTGTTCATTCTCATTTAAAGAATGAGCAGAAAATAGAAAAAAGGACACTAAAATTAGTGTCCTTTTTAGCTACCGCCCTTCGGTTGCTAACTCGATATTTTTGTACACCAATCTCCAAAGATTGCTTATCAAAAATCTCAAGTCCAATATTAACTATTCCACCATTTATCGATTGTTGGTCTTGTAATACCAGTCGCTCTATGACAATCAATTTTCTTTCCAGTTGGATTGGCTAATCTCCAATCTCTAATTTGTTCTTCTTTTGTACCACTACCAATAGGTCTACCATTACCCTCTCGCCAATCAGATTTTCCCTTTTGTTTCATTCTGATATCACGTATCCCTCTAGCAATTTCTAAATGCTCTCTTTGAGTTAAATAATTTCGTTTATTCGCTGGCATAGGAATAGCCGATACTAACGCTAGTTTATCTCTGCCCCATGTTTTAAAGTTCTCACGATAGCCATGCAACGCACATAACGCATCTTCTTCCGTAAATCTAGATTTTGGATCAGCGTCGTCAGACAGCTTGTCCAAAATCGGAACTAACGCTAATGCATCTCGTTTCAGTTCTTCTTCTGGAACATCGCATTTAATGGCAAAAATGGCTAAACACATCAAACAGAAATATCGATGCCCATAGGTCGCATTTTCAATAATCTTCCCTTTCCACCAATCATATAAATCTCGTTTTACACTCCACTTGCTCGATTTACCTTGATTAATACGATACTCGTACCATTCAGGCCACAGCTTTTTAGCCGTGTCTTTAGGAACGGTATCACGCTCCGTCATGTCTATTCTATACTCGTCCCACTCTTTGAGTTTTGGTATCCATGATACCAACTCTTCAATCGTGTAATGCTCTTCACTAAAGCGATACGCACGAACTGGGTAGCGTTTCCCCATTTTGCTCGCAGAACCTACCATACGAAAGCCTTGCAGGCAGTATTGAAATTGTATCTTCTCAATATTAGAGGTGTAGCGGTTCCAGATGAGTTTAGTCATACCCTCTTTGAGTTTATTGAGCTTACGAATATTATTCATTGTCGCTCGAATAGGCTTTTCTAGTACATAGTATAAGTGCAGTCCATGACCGCTTAGCACTACAAAGGTTGCCTTTGGAATATTCGTACCTTTCCGCATAAATTGCATTACCATGCGTAACTCTTTAATTTCTTGTCCGTCTAAATCAAACACAAGTGCATGGATCATACTCGCATTTTCATTCTTCGTGTTCTTTCCAATAAAGCTGGCACTCCGAATATAGATATCTTCCTTTCCATACCAATTAGGAATTTCTGCTAGGTCATCAAAAATAAGCTTATGCCAATGATGTCCTTCTTCGTTCTTATAAGTAAGAATACCATTGCCTGCTTTACGCTCTGTATTGCCTTTCTCTTGAAATGAGCCTACTGGAAAAATTTCACGATAAAAAGCTACTGGCTCTACTTCTTCATATTCATTCTCTTGAAACCATTCCACTTTAGCCTTATACAGTTGTTTCTCGGTTAATTTCTTAGTAGCCATTCTTATCCTCTATACCGACTTATATTATCAATACAGTTTTTTTTACATTTTTAAATAAATAAAAATCATGGGGATAATATCCCCTATACCGACTTATATTATCAATATATTTTTTTTTACATTTTTACACAAAATAAAAACTAGGGAATACTATCCCCTATACCGACTTATATTATCAATATATTTTTTTTTACATTTTCAGTATACCAAGACCGACTTATATTATCAATGAAGTTTTTTCACATTTTAATGTACCCACGATATAGAGAAATAACATTCATGACTTAACGTATGTCTATCGAAGATTGACATAGTTAAGCCATGAATTAAGATTAGTACATCGCTTTGAATTACTGCTATAATTTAATCGTTGCTCCCTCCAATTTGGCAACAGATAGGAGGTGTTTTATCTTGGAGATATTATCCAACTTCTTAGTCTCTGTCATGGCAAGTGTAACTAGATA
>CAURIB010000141.1:0-4431 GCA_963524795.1 uncultured Streptococcus sp. | reverse complement strand
TTGGTTCTTACCATGAACTCGCTTCTATGTTCATGAAAATTGGTGGTTCAGCCTTCGGTTTGATGCTCCCAGTATTTGCTGGATATGTTGCCTACTCTATCGCTGAAAAACCAGGTTTGGTAGCAGGTTTCGTAGCAGGAGCTATTGCTAAAGAAGGTTATGCCTTTGGTAAAATCCCTTACGCTCAGGGTGGTGAAGCGACTTCAGCTCTTACAGGTGTCTCATCAGGTTTCCTTGGAGCCCTTGTTGGTGGATTTATCGCTGGTGCCTTGGTGCTCTTGGTTAAGAAGTACGTTAAGGTGCCTCGTTCACTTGAAGGTGCCAAATCAATCCTTCTCTTGCCACTATTTGGAACAATCTTGACAGGATTTGTTATGCTAGCTGTTAACATTCCAATGGCCGCAATCAATACTGGTATGAATAACTTCCTCGCTGGTCTTAGTGGAGGATCTGCTATTCTTCTTGGTCTTGTTCTTGGAGGAATGATGGCTGTCGATATGGGTGGACCTGTCAATAAAGCAGCTTATGTCTTTGGTACTGGTACTCTTGCAGCAACAGTGTCAACAGGTGGTTCAGTAGCTATGGCAGCAGTTATGGCTGGAGGAATGGTTCCGCCGCTAGCAGTATTCATTGCGACTCTTCTTTTCAAGGACAAATTTACCAAAGAAGAACGTAACTCTGGTTTGACAAATATCGTAATGGGCTTGTCATTCATCACTGAAGGAGCTATTCCATTTGGTGCTGCTGACCCAGCTCGCGCTATCCCTAGCTTTATGGTTGGTTCAGCTTTAGCAGGTGGACTGGTTGGTCTGGCAGGTATCAAACTGATGGCACCTCACGGGGGGATCTTTGTTATCGCTCTTACAACAAATGCCTTCCTTTTCCTTGTCTTTGTCTTGGTAGGTTCTCTTGTAAGTGGAGCTTTGTTTGGTTACCTTCGTAAACCATTAGAAAAATAATCACAAATACTCAAATGACTGAACACGAAAGTGAGCAGTCATTTTTTGATAATGGAGTTAGGGAGACAGGTCTTTAAAGTGATATAATAGAGGTAAATATTAGAGAATTTATACTCAATGAAAATCAAAGAGCAAACTAGGAAGCTAGCCGCAGGCTGTACTTGAGTACGGCAAGGTGAAGCTGACGTGGTTTGAATTTGATTTTCGAAGAGTATTAAATGATAGAATGCTAAAGTTCTACAAATACCTTAGAGGAGAAAAGTGTCATGAGTGATTCTAGAAAAGAAGAAATCGACAAATTAGTGAAAGAAAATATCCCTCACCAAAATCTTACAAAAGAAGAGTTACAAGAGACCTATGCTAGGTTGGTGGAGGAGAATTTCCCTGATTCTAAACGAATTCATTTTATAGCTGATTTAGGTAGGAGCCCAGAAATTGCCTTTCATTTTGAGCTCATTTGTAAAGATTGGGAGGAAGGAACTGACCTGAATTTTGAAGCAAGTTTTGACCAGCATGGGCAGGAGGGAATAGACTATCTTTTGGAAACTCTCAATCAAGAAGAAGATGAGAGTCAACGTATTTTGATTGTTTATTTCCTAGCGAAAATCCTTTCCAAAGTAAGACATAGAGATTTTTATGCGTCTTCTTGCAAGCAACTACTTCCTGTTCTGCTCTCTCTTTTACCTAGTCCAGAAGCTTCGAATCGTAGAAAGCTAATCATTGCCCTAGGGTGGATTGGTTCAATAAGTGAGATAGAAATCTTAGGACAACATCTCTTGACCGACCAAGATGCACTTTGTCGTGCCTGGTCTGCCAGTAGTTTGATGCAATTATCTTTTTATCAAGTAGATAAAGAAGTCTTGATAGAGAAAACAAAGGATTTGTTTGGTGAAGCGATTGCAGAAGAAAAGGACTTTCGGGCTTGTGCTCTGATGATAGAAGCAGCTCAAGTTTTATTTGGGAAAAAATGGATACCTACATCTGCTGTAGAGAAGTTGGAAATCGAAAAGGTTGAGAAAGCAAGAAAATCAGCAATTAAATTTTTGAAGAGGTAGTGAGACAAGGTTGTTGAAAAATTATATAGAATAGAAAATTCAGAAATATTAACGAAAGATGATTGTGTCTTGTAGATGCAGTCATTTTTCACTTCAAACAAAGTTTCTGAAGTGTGTTATAATAGATATATGGCAAACAAGAATACAAGTAAAACAAGACGGAGACCGTCAAAAGCTGAATTAGAAAGAAAGCAAGCTATCCAACGGATGTTAGTTTCCTTGGTTATAGCTTTTTGCTTAATGTTCGCTGCTCTGAAATTAGGAGCAGTGGGACTCACCCTCTATAACCTTATTCGATTACTAGTAGGAAGTCTGGCTTATCTGGTCATTGTTGTCGTCCTAGTCTATCTTTTTCTTTTTAAATGGATTCGGAAGCGAGAAGGTCTGATCTCAGGTTTTCTTTGCATTTTTTCAGGTTTATTGCTAATTTTTGAAGCTTATCTAGTATGGAAATATGGCATCGAGCAGTCTGTCTTAAAGGGGACTTTGGCTCAAGTGTTGACAGATTTGACAGGCTTTCGTGTGACTAGCTTTGCTGGAGGAGGACTTTTAGGTGTTGCTCTCTACATTCCAGTAGCCTTTCTCTTTTCAAATATTGGCACTTATTTTATCGGAGCCATCTTAATCTTAATCGGTGCTCTTCTAGTTAGTCCTTGGTCTGTCTATGATGTCGCTGATTTTCTTGGAGCACGTTTTGCACTTTGGATGGAGCGACGTGAGCAGAGGAAACAAGAACGCTTCATCAAACGAGAAGAAGAAAAAGCTCGTAAGGAAGCAGAGGAACAGGAAAGACTAGAAAAAGAACAAGCAGAGCAAGCCTTGTTAGATATCCCTCCTGTTGATATGGAAACTGGCGAGATTTTAGAAGCTCCTCCTGTTCACTTTGATGATTTACCACCCCTTCCAGAGGAAGAATGGGTAGAACCTGAGATTATTCTCCCGCAAGCGGACTATGAAGTTCCTAGCGAAGTTGATATTCCAGAGGAAGCTGAGTTCTTAGATGATGAGGATGTTGAGGTAGATTTTTCTGCTAAAAAAGCTTTAGAGTACAAACTCCCCAGCTTGCAACTCTTTGCACCCGATAAGCCAAAAGATCAGTCCAAGGAAAAGAAAATTGTTCGAGAGAATATCAAGATTTTGGAAGAAACCTTTGCGAGTTTCGGTATCAAGGTAACGGTTGAACGTGCTGAAATCGGACCATCAGTTACCAAGTACGAAGTCAAGCCAGCAGTTGGTGTGCGGGTTAATCGTATTTCCAATCTAGCAGATGACTTGGCTCTGGCCTTGGCTGCGAAAGATGTCCGTATCGAAGCTCCAATTCCAGGGAAATCCTTGGTAGGTATCGAAGTTCCTAACTCGGAAATTGCAACTGTATCCTTCCGTGAGCTTTGGGAACAATCTCAAACAAAACCTGAAAATCTGCTAGAAATTCCCCTTGGCAAAGCTGTCAATGGTACAGCTCGTAGTTTTGATTTGGCTAAAATGCCTCACTTGCTAGTAGCTGGTTCGACAGGTTCTGGTAAATCTGTTGCAGTCAATGGTATCATTGCAAGTATTCTTATGAAGGCACGTCCAGACCAAGTCAAGTTTATGATGGTGGATCCGAAGATGGTTGAGTTGTCAGTCTATAATGATATTCCTCATCTCTTGATTCCAGTTGTGACTAATCCCCGTAAGGCAAGTAAGGCCCTTCAAAAAGTCGTAGATGAGATGGAAAACCGTTATGAACTCTTTGCCAAAATTGGAGTTCGTAATATCGCTGGTTTCAATGCCAAGGTTGAAGAATTCAACGCTCAGTCTGAGTACAAACAAGTACCTCTGCCTTTGATTGTTGTGATTGTCGATGAGTTGGCTGACCTCATGATGGTTGCCAGCAAGGAAGTAGAAGATGCAATTATCCGTCTTGGACAGAAGGCGCGTGCGGCTGGTATTCATATGATCCTCGCGACCCAGCGTCCTTCAGTGGATGTTATTTCTGGTCTGATTAAGGCCAATGTACCATCTCGTGTAGCCTTTGCTGTATCTTCTGGAACGGATTCTCGAACTATCTTAGATGAAAATGGTGCTGAGAAATTGCTTGGTCGAGGGGATATGCTCTTCAAACCAATCGATGAAAACCACCCGGTTCGCTTGCAAGGCTCCTTTATCTCGGATGATGATGTGGAACGTATTGTTAGCTTCATTAAGGCTCAAGCAGATGCTGATTATGATGACAGTTTTGATCCAGGAGAAGTTTCTGAGACAGAAGGTGAGTCTGGCACAGGAGATGAGGGTGGAGACCCACTCTTTGAAGAAGCTAAAGCACTGGTTATTGAAACCCAAAAAGCAAGTGCATCTATGATTCAACGTAGATTATCAGTTGGTTTTAACCGAGCAACTCGCTTGATGGAAGAATTAGAGATGGCTGGAGTTATTGG
>CAURIB010000140.1:0-4493 GCA_963524795.1 uncultured Streptococcus sp. | reverse complement strand
TCCTTACTTGTTTTATAAGCGATTTCTACATAATTTCCTTCACCTGATACACTTATAACTGGTTCAATATTCGAAGAGCTACTTGATGAACCACTACTTGAAGATGGAGTTGCAGAACTAGTCGAGCTTGTTGCTTGGACTACACTATAACTAGACGCAGATGAACGCTCCGGTTGAGTCTGGAGATAATTCCAAACATAATAAGTCACAAAAATGACAATCGATAGTGCAAAGAGTATAAAATAAAATAAAGGTAAAAATGATGTCTTATTTTTCTTACTTGAACGTCTCCTACCTGTCAACTCGTCTTCGTCAACATCTACTTCCTCATAAGTAATCATGCTCCCAGAATCATAGGCATCCAAGACAATTCTCTCATCTAGCTCAACTGCCCACGCATATTTTCGCAAAAAAGAACGAGTATAAAATGGACTAGGAAGTTGATCAAAATCATCAGCTTCCATCGCTTCCAACATATCCAACTGAATTTCTGTTTTTTTATGTAATTCTTCTAAAGTCAACCCTTGGTTGGTTCTAGCTAAACGTAAAACCTCACCAATTGTTTTTTTCCTCATACTTGTCATTCCTTCTTTCTAGTATCGATTATGATAGGTTACTACGATGGGAATATTGTAAAATCAACTATATCACCATCATCTATTAAATGATGTCCAGCATCAAGGACATCCTCCAAAGTAATTTCCTGTAAAATTTTCGGCAAATCAAAAATTGTCTCACCATTTTCAAAAGCATCATATTGCGTTGCAATAAATTCAAGAGAGTTCATGCTACTGAAAAATTCTCCAAACATCTCTCTTTTGATAATATCTAAATGATCCTCTGTAATATCTAAATCCTTTGTAAAATTACGAATAGCCTTCCTAAACTGATGAGATAAAGCAACTGGCTCTTTTGTATCCATTGTCAACATAACAAAATGAAAACGACTTGTTACTTCAATTTCAAGAGATAAGGAAGCATCTATCTTACCTGATTCATATAATTTTTGAAAACGATCCGAAGTCCAACCAAACATCATTGCAAACAATAATTTTAATAAAATATGATGTCGATAGCAATCTGCCCCAGCAACTTCTCGCTTACCTCTAATCCCAATCGCTAGTTTGGGAGAAGATACTTCCATTCTCATACTGTCTGTTTGCTTTACATCTTGTAAAACAAGCTTTTCTCTTACTACTTCCTGAACATCTAAATCTTTCAGTTCTTTGCTTTCAAAGTAGTCCTGTACTCGCTCCACATCAAAATTACCAACTAAAAACAGAGACATATTTACAGGTTTGTAAAATCTTGTAAAATTTTCTTGCAAATTAGTTAGATTGATTTGGGAAATGGACTCCTCACTGCCAACTATATCAGTTGCTAAAGGTGTACCTGGATACAAATTCGCTAAAGTTGAAAAGAATAAACACGAATCTGGATCATCTTGATACATTTCTCGTTCTTGCTGGATAATATCCTGCTCTCTTAAAATGGAACCTTCAGTAAAGTGTGCTGATGTTACCAATTCATCAAGTAAGTCTAAATTGTCTAAAAAATGATCCGTTGCTGAAAAAAGATAACTTGTTTTTGTAAAGCTTGTAAAGGCATTACTATCTGCACCTAGACTCGTAAAAGCCGACATCAAATCGCTAGCATCTTCTCTTTCAAATAGTTTATGTTCAATAAAATGAGCAATTCCTTCAGGATATTGTTTTACATCTCCGTCAACTTCTGTGACAAGCGTATCTACCGAACCAAACTGTACAGTTACACTCCCGTAAACCTCTTTAAATTCCTTTTTAGGCAAAAGAGCAACTGTCAATCCATTTGACAAACGAGTTCGATAAACCATTTCTTTTACAGTTGGATAGTATTTTTCTTCAAAAACAACCTTTGTCATTCTATTCCTTCCATAAAGTAAATTGCTTGTAATTTCACATTACTAGCTGCTCTACAAATAGCATCTTTGTCAACTTGCTCGAGTTTTGTAATCCAACTTTTAAAGTCTGCTGAAGATTTTCCAAGTAAGGCATTTTGATAAGCACGTTCAATCAATGAACCTTGATTATCTTGAGAAAGCAACAAAGACCGACGAATCATTTCCTTGGTCTGCTCTAGCTCAAGCTCTGTAAAATATCCTTTTTTTAAATCAAGCAGTTGATTATTCATCATTTTTCGAGCCTGATTCCGATTTTCTCGATCAATTCCAGCATACATCCTCAAGAATCCACTAAATAAATCGAGCTGACTTGAAATAGTATAAGCCAATCCAGCATTTTCACGGACATTTGTAAAGAGCTTAGAATGAGCAAATCCACCAAGTAAACCATTCATTACAATCATGGGTAAATGTTGCTCATCACCATATTCAGAAGGGCAATGATAACCTAATTCCAAAATGGATTGTCCCACATTTTTCCGAACCATACCTTCCTGAAGGATATTGGAATAAGGTTGACAATACTGAACCTTCACATCTCCTTCTCGACCTTTAAAGCCAAATGATTCTAATACATTTTGAATTTCAACCTCATTAAAATCACCTAGGAAAAAGAAATCTATTCGATCATTGGCCAAAAATTCTTGGAAACAAGAATAAGAACTTTGTGGAGTTTCAGCTAAAATACGATTTCGTAAATCACTATATTCCAATTGAAGACGTTCATCATGAAAAAATAATTTATCTAATTCTTTATGTGCAAAATAAAAAGAATCATCCATATCAGCTGCTAAACTTGCTAGCAATTGTTTTTTCTCAATTTCAAATAAAGCCGAATCAAACCCATTATCAACTACTACGGGTGAAAAAAGAGTTTCTTTTACAAATTCCAAAACCTGAGAAGTTAGAACATTTTTCCTACTTAAAAACTCATCACGAACATAGGTAAATGTCAATTCTACAATGTGACTTTGCCCTCTTCTGAAACAATTGGTTGACATATCTGTACCATATAGACTGGCTAAATGTATTCTCAAATCTTGAGAAGTGGGATACATCTGATTAGCAGTCTCTAGCATACTCGCACTCAACATGCGACCTGCAATCGTATCGAGGGATAATGGAGCGGTAAAACGCACGGCGATTTTGTTCGTTTTAAACTTTTTTGATTGGATAAAATGTGTTGAAATTCCATGCACTAACTCCATGATTTACCTCCTTATATACAGACTTCTATTATATCACGAAAACCTGAAATTTTCTTGTTCTCTGTAACACTTTTGAAATAAAAATCGCTTACATTTCTCCCTGTTTCTCTCACTATTTTTAAGAAAATATGGTATAATACCAAAGATTGAGGTGAATTATGGAATACAAATTATTTGAAGAATTTATTACCCTCCAAGCACTACTCAAAGAACTTGGAATTACACATAGCGGAGGAGCTATCAAATCATTTCTCTCTGAACATTCTGTTTACTTTAATGGAGAATTAGAGAGTCGTCGTGGTAAAAAACTTCGTATTGGCGATAAAGTTGACATCCCTGACATGAATATTGACATCTTGTTGACACAACCTACTTTTGAAGAACAAGAGGAGTATCAGGCTGATAAAGTTGAAAAAAAACGAATCGCTAAACTCGTCAAGGAGATGAATAAGGGAGTAAAGAAAGACAACTCTAAACCTACTTCATCACCAAAAAGCAAACAAGCTCCACGATTCCCTGGTAGATAATCATGTGGCTACAACACCTATCTCTCAAAACTTTTCGTAACTACAAAGAGACGAAAATAGACTTTAATCCTAAATTGAATGTCTTTTTAGGACGCAATGCACAAGGTAAAACAAATATGTTAGAGGCTATCTATTTTTTAGCCTTAACACGCAGTCATCGAACTCGAACTGATAAAAATCTCATTCATTTTGATGAGGAACAGCTTCATCTTTCAGGTCTTGTTCAGAAAAAAACTGGATCCATTCCTCTCGAAATCGAACTAACACAAAAAGGGCGTGTGACAAAAGTTAATCACTTAAAACAGGCACGACTTTCAGATTACGTAGGACACATGAATGTTGTCTTATTTGCTCCGGAAGATTTACAACTAATTAAAGGAGCACCTTCAGTTCGACGAAAATTCATTGATATGGAGCTTGGACAAATTAAGCCAATCTATTTATCTGACTTAACCAATTATAACCATATCCTTAAGCAAAGAAATACCTATTTAAAATCAGCTCAAACAATAGATGAAACCTTCCTTTCAGTACTAGATGATCAGCTAGTCGATTATGGATGTCGTGTGATGAATCACCGCTTAGATTTCATAAAAAAACTAGAATCATTTGGGCGTAAGAAACATTTTGAACTCTCTAATCAGATTGAAGAGTTGTCAATAGCCTATCAATCTTCTGTCAAGATAGCTGACAAAGAAAACTTATCAGAATCTTTCAAAATTGCTTTAGAAAAAAGTAGGTCCAGAGATTTATTTAAAAAGAACACTGGTGTTGGTCCTCATCGGGATGACATTTCTTTTTATATAAATAGAATAGATG
>CAURIB010000139.1:0-4523 GCA_963524795.1 uncultured Streptococcus sp. | reverse complement strand
ACAAGAACCTCATCGAGGAACCGCTCCTTGATGAGGCTTTTTTTGCGCCCTCGAACTCTTCTTCCAGGACCCTAATTTTATGTTACTAGTTTGTAACAATGTGACAAGAAAGACGAAATGTTACAAGAAAAATACAGTTTTGTTAAATAGCCAAAAAGGCCTTTTATTATTTTTAAATTGTGATAAGATAGTATGGTAGTTAATTTGTCCAAGAAAATCTTGAGCAAAAAAACAAAGAAAAAAGAGGATAAAAGATGAAATTAAAAGTTAATACGAAAGCCTTGATCGCTTCAACAGTAGCTCTTGCAGTGATTCCATTTACAAAAGCCACTGCAGAAACACTTGAAGATTGGGTAGCTCGCTCAGTAGATGAAATCAAACATGATATCCAACAAAGCGGTGACAACCAACAAACTTATACCATCAAATATGGTGATACATTGAGTTCGATCGCAGAAGCGCTTGGAATCGATGTTCATGTGTTGGCAAACTTGAACAACATCAGCAACATGGATTTGATCTACCCAGGTACTGTTTTGAAAACAACAGTAAATGATCAAAAAGAAGTAACTTCAGTTGAAATCCAAACTCCTCAAGCAGGTGCGACAGATGCAACCGTTGCAAGTGCTGACTTGACAACAAACCAAGTGACAGTTGATGACCAAACAGTCGCTGTCAACGATTTGTCTAAACCAGTAAACGAAGATAACAAAGCTGTTCCAGTAGCTCCAGCAGCGGAAACTCAAGAAGCCCCAGCGGAAGCTCCTGTAGTTGAAGTACCAGCAGCAGAAACACCAGCACAACCAGCTGTTCCAGAAACACCAAGCTACGGTGCTCCAGCTGCCAATGTTGCAACTCAAAACCCAGAAACAGCCTCAGCTTCTGCTCCTGAAGCTCCAGCAACTCAACCAGAAGCTCCTGCTGGAACACCAGCTCCTGCAGACGAAGCTCCGGCAGCACAACCAGCAGCAGCAGAAACGACTGCAGCACCTGAAGTGCAACCAGTAGCATCAACTCCAACAACTGGTAATGCTATTCCAACTGATCCAAATCTTCAACCTCAAGCGGAAGCTTTCCGTCAAGAAATTGCAGCGAAATTCGGTATCACAAACATCGGTGGTTACCGTGAAGGGGATCCAGAAGACCATGGTAAAGGACTTGCAGTAGACGTGATGGTTCCAACAAATTCAGAGCTTGGAGATCAAGTTGCACAGTATGCGATTGATAACATGGACCGTGCAGGTATCTCATATATTATCTGGAAACAACAATTCTACATGCCAGTAAATAACATTTACGGACCAGCTAATACATGGAACCAAATGCCGGACCGTGGTGGAGATACAGCAAACCACTACGATCACGTACATATCTCATTTAACGGATAATAAAACTTTGAACTAGGACAAGTGCCTAGTTCTTTTTTGTATGCACAAAAAAGGCCGGAAGACGAATCTTCCAGCCAGACGATGGTTATAAAATATGAGCGACTTTTTCCTCCTGATAAAGGGCAATCGCCATGATAATGGTTAAGACCAGTAGCATAAGAATGGCAGGTGTCCAAGAGTGGAAGAGAGATTTACTGTAGCCGAAGAGGATTGGACCAAAGGCTGCAAAGACGTAGCCTCCTGTTTGGGCAAGTCCAGAAAGTTGAGCTGTCTTTTCAGGTGTACTGGATTTCATGGAGAAAGCGACCATGAGGTAAGGGAAGAGCGAACTAACGGAACTTCCTATCAGGGCATTGATGACCAGCCAGTAGAAGAAGTTGCTAGTCGGGATTAAGAGCATGGCTACTCCCAGAATCCCTGCTCCGACAACAATGGCAAGCATCAAGCGTCGATTGCGATCGGATAACCGTGTCGTTAAACTTGGGATCGTCAAGGAGAATGGGAGACTGATCAGGGTGAACACGGAGGCCAGTAGTCCAGATTCAACCTTTGAAAGGCCAGCTTGAACAGCCATGGTCGGAAGCCAGGTCATACTTGTGTAGAAAAGCAGTGACTGCAATCCTCCGAAAATCATGATAGCCCAGACATATTTATTGGTATACCATTTGCTACTAGATTCCGTAGTAGCCGTCTTTTTTAGATGGTGGTTGTAGCGAAGGTTAGGAATCCAGATGACCAAAGCAAGAGCACACAAGGCTGTCAAGATGTTGACCAAACCTTGCCAAGAAGTGGCTTTGGTGATCGGAACAGCCACAGAAGAGGCGATCGCTGTGGACATCCCCATAGAAGTGATGTACAAAGTAGTCAGAATGCCTAGTTGGCGGGGTCTATTCGCCTGAATCAGGCTTGGAAGCAGCACATTGAGAAAGGCAATGCCAGCTCCAATCAAGATAGTTCCCAGATAGAGGAAGGGGAGATTGATAATCCGAATGGCAGATCCGATCGTAATCGCGATCAAAACTAGGAAAAAGAGGCGCTCAATCCCCAACTTTTTAGCAAATTGAATCGCAAAAGGTGAGAAAATGGCAAAGGTGAGAAGTGGTAAGCTAGTCAATAGTCCCAGAGAGCTCACATCTACCCCCAAACCAGCTGCGATGTCAGACAAGACCGTCGGAAGCGTAGTAAATGGTGTTCGTAAAACAATCCCAAGCATAATGATGCCTGGGATGAATAGCATAGAATGTGTTTTTTTCATAAATCCTCCTCAGACAAAAATTCTCTTCATTATAACATAGATGGAGCATAAATTGGAGTATTAGTACAAATGAAGGAGAAGGGACGTAGTTCTCACTATCGTTCGAACTGCATCAATGTACCTAAACTCGCTGATGCTCGTAAAGGTACGTAGAAAAAGCCACCGGTTTTGGTGGCTCTTATAGGGAGATTATTATGAAAAAGTTTAGGATTTTCTATCAAACAAAGTTAGGAGGTCTTCATTTGATGGTTTTATTATAAGGCTGATTTCTTAAAGAAAACTTAAGAAAAGGCGCTGTTTATAAGAATCGGTCTTAGGTCTGATAAATTTTTTACAACAGAAACTATTTAGAATTTTTTCTAAATAGAGTTGACAAATCCATCCGAAAGTACTAGAATCTATTTAGAAAGATTTCTAAATAGATTAGAGGAGATAGAGAATGAATTTTGCGCAAACATTTAAAGCTTTATCGAATCCGATAAGAAGAAGTATCTTAGAACTGCTAAAGGCGGGGAAATTATCTGCTGGAGATATCGCTGGTCACTTTGATGTAGCAGGAGCGACCATTTCTCATCATTTAAACCTCCTCAAGCAGGCAGATTTAATTCGAGAGGAAAAAGAGAAGAATTTTATCTACTATGAACTCAATACTTCTGTCTTGGAGGATTTAATGGTCTGGCTCGTTGATTTGAAAGGAGACTCTACTGATGAAAACGAATAAAAAACTATTGCTATTAACTTCTATGGTGATCCTTTTCCCCATGCTTTGGGGGCTGATGATTTGGTCGCAATTACCTAACCAAATCCCGATTCACTTCAATTTTGCTGGCCAGCCCAATAACTTCCAATCGAAACCCCTGGTTGTGTTTGGTCTTCCTATTTTCGATCTCATGGTGCATCTGTTTATGATCTTTATGATCGGTCGCGATTCTAAGAATAGCGCTATGAATGAAAAAATGATCAGAGCGATTTACTGGTTGACCCCAATCGTTTCCTTAAGTATCTCCTATCTCATCTATAGTAAGGCGCTAGGATCTACGACCAATCCATCAGTTTTTGTTTCGGTTCTGCTAGGGCTCATCTTTGTGATCATGGGCAATTACATGCCGAAGCTAAAAGTGAACCATACGGTTGGGATCCGTCTGCCCTGGACCTTACATAGTGAAGATAATTGGCACAAAACCCATCGCTTGGCAGGGAAATTGTGGGTCCTCGGAGGGTTGATTCTTCTACTTGAAGCAGGCCTTCAATTCGCGCTGTCTTATGTACTGGTGCTGGTCATCCTCACCATTGTCCTTATCCCTGTGATGTACTCTTATCAGTTAAGTCGGAAAAATCGTTAGTATAAAAAACAACCAGAGAAGAAGCAGTCGTGAACGGTTTCTTTTCCGGTTGTTTTTCGATTTTGGATAGGAGAACAGAAAACTTGCATTCACAGCCAGAGTGATCCACCATTTAAAATCGATATATAAGACCGAAGATATGATAAAACTAACGAAGAGAGCTAACAGAATGTATATTACCATTAAGAGTTACTTTTCAAAGGAGTCATCTCTCAGAGTTGTAGTATGTATGATTATTTCAATGGATATTTTTCTTCTAAGTATATTAAAAAAGGTGAGAAAAAGCTATAAATATCAGTATATGGTATAATAATTTGGAAGAATTTAATTTTGGAGAAATTAGAATGAAGACATGGATGAAATTAGTCTTTCTATCATTGATAGCAGTACTATTGGTCGCTTGTGAAGGGTTACATATTAAAATTAAAGGGATAAAAATGACTGAAGAGTTGAAAACGGATTCTGTATGGATTGATGTTCATCATGGGGAAAAAGTTACTTTGAATCCATATGATGCAGTTACCGCTGTGTATCATT
>CAURIB010000138.1:0-4546 GCA_963524795.1 uncultured Streptococcus sp. | reverse complement strand
CGTGTAAAATAGAATAGATCTTGAACTTGAAGGGAGTGAAAAAAATGTCTAAAACAGTAGTACGTAAGAATGAATCTCTTGACGATGCACTTCGTCGTTTCAAACGTGCGGTTACTAAAGCTGGTACTCTTCAAGAAACACGCAAACGTGAATTCTATGAAAAACCTTCTGTAAAACGTAAACGTAAATCAGAAGCAGCTCGTAAACGTAAAAAATTCTAATTAATTAGAAAGGCTAGAGAGATCTAGTCTTTTTTCTTTTTAAATTAATCCTGTAAATCCTGCAAAATTCTAAAACTTCCTCCTACAATTTGATATAATAGTAGAGAAGAACTCGATTTAAGGAGGAAATAATGTCGGTTTTAGTAAAAGAAGTGATTGAAAAGCTTAGATTGGACATTGTCTATGGTGAAGCAGAATTACTTGAAAAGGAAATCAATACTGCGGATATTACGCGACCTGGTCTTGAAATGACAGGCTATTTTGATTACTATACTCCAGAACGGATTCAACTTTTGGGGATGAAGGAGTGGTCTTACCTAGTCTCTATGCCTTCTCAAAATCGTTACGATGTCTTGAAAAAAATGTTTCAACCGGAGACACCTGCGGTCATCGTTGCCCGTGGTTTGGTGGTTCCAGAGGAAATGTTGAAGGCTGCTAGAGAATGTAAAATTGCGATTTTAACTAGTCGTACAGCAACCAGTCGTTTGTCTGGAGAACTATCTAGCTATCTTGATTCTCGTTTAGCGGAACGTACAAGTGTACATGGAGTCCTAATGGATATCTATGGTATGGGTGTTTTGATTCAAGGTGACAGTGGAATCGGTAAGAGTGAGACAGGTTTAGAACTAGTTAAACGTGGTCACCGCTTGGTAGCAGACGATCGGGTAGATATCTATTCTAAGGATGAAATGACTCTCTGGGGTGAACCTGCTGAAATCTTGAAACATCTGATCGAAATTCGTGGAGTAGGGATCATCGATGTCATGAGTCTATACGGTGCCAGTGCAGTTAAGGATTCTTCACAAGTTCAGCTAGCTGTTTATTTGGAAAATTACGATACACATAAGACCTTTGATCGCTTAGGAAATAATGCTGAAGAACTAGAAGTTTCTGGAGTTACCATTCCACGTATCCGCATCCCAGTTAAAACAGGGCGCAATATTTCTGTTGTTATCGAGGCGGCAGCTATGAATTATCGTGCCAAAGACATGGGCTTTGATGCGACGCGTCTGTTTGAAGAACGTTTAACAAATCTGATTTCAAAGAACGAGGTGAAAGATGATTGATCCTGTTGCTTTTCAGATAGGTCCCTTTGCTGTTCGCTGGTATGCGCTTTGTATTGTTTCAGGTCTGATCTTAGCAGTTTTTCTAGCTATGCGTGAAGCACCTCATAAAAAGATTTTATCTGATGATATTTTAGACTTTATCTTGATTGCCTTCCCATTATCAATACTTGGAGCGAGACTGTATTATGTCATCTTTAAATTGGATTATTACAGTCAGCACCTAGGAGAAATCTTTGCTATCTGGAATGGCGGTCTAGCGATCTACGGTGGTCTGATTACTGGGGCGATTGTTCTATACATCTTCGCGGACCGCAAGTTAATCAATACTTGGGATTTCTTAGATATTGCTGCACCGAGTGTTCTGATTGCTCAGAGCCTTGGACGCTGGGGAAATTTCTTTAACCAGGAAGCTTATGGTGCAGCTGTTGAGAGTCTGGACTTTCTTCCATCCTTTATTAAGAATCAGATGTATATCGATGGTTCTTATCGACAGCCAACCTTTCTATATGAGTCCATTTGGAATGTCATCGGATTTGCTTTGATTCTTATTTTTAGAAGACGCCTAAAAGGTATTCGCCGTGGGCACATCACAGCTTTTTATCTTATGTGGTATGGCTTTGGACGTTTGATTATTGAAGGTATGCGTACTGATAGCCTCATGTTCCTTGGCCTTCGTGTTTCCCAGTTGTTATCAGCTGTCTTAATCGGACTTGGTATCTTTATTGTTTTCTATCAAAATCGGAAAAAAGCACCATTTTATATTATAAAAAAGGAGAATTAATATGTTAGAAGCTGCTTATATTTTTGTAGCCATTGCCTTGGTTGTATTTTTAGTCTATTTGATTATTACTTTACAGAAAGTTGGTCGAGTTATTGATGAATCAGAAAAAACTGTAAAAACCTTAACATCTGATCTTGATGTGACTCTCCATTATACTAATGAGCTATTAACTAAGGTCAATGTTCTAGTTGATGATATCAACGTTAAAGTGGCAACGATTGATCCCCTCTTTACAGCAGTGGCTGATTTGTCTGTTTCTGTATCAGACCTTAATGATCAAGCGCGTGTTTTGAGCAAAAAGGCATCATCTGCTGGTTCAAAAACCTTGAAGACAGGCGCAGGCTTATCAGCTATACGTGTTGCAAGTAAATTTTTCAAAAAATAAAAAAGGAGTAAGCTAATGGGTAAACTATCATCTATCTTTCTTGGAACTGTTTCAGGTGTTGCTGCAGCCTTGTTTCTAACTAGTGATAAAGGTAAGCAAGTGAGAAGTCAAGCACAAGGATTTTTAGAAGATTTAAGAGAAGATCCTGAGTATGCCAAGGAACAAGTCTGTGAAAAACTGACAGAAGTCAAAGAACAAACCAAAGAATTTGTTCTTAAAACCAAGGAACAAGTGGAATCAGGCGAAATCACCCTAGATACTGTCCTTGAAAAAGCAAAATGTTGCGCACAGCAGGCAACAGAATCTTCTAAAGAAACCTTGAACAGTCTCAAAGAACAACTGGAAGACAAAGTGGTTGTGGAAGAACAAGAAGAAGGTAAAGAAATCGTCATCGAGATTCAAGAAGATTAAAATAGAGTCACCATTTCATGATTCCCTAGGAGTCAGACATGGTGATTTTTTTATTGAATGAAGTCTTTATGGTATAATGAGTACTATGCAGAAGAAACCGACATCAGCCTATGTGCATATTCCTTTTTGCACACAGATTTGTTATTATTGTGACTTTTCAAAAGTCTTTATTAAAAACCAGCCAGTGGATAGTTACCTAGAACATCTCTTAGAAGAGTATCGCTCCTATGATATTCAGCAGTTGCGAACCCTTTATATAGGAGGGGGGACTCCCACAGCCTTGTCCGCCCAACAACTGGAGTTTTTGTTAGATGGGTTGACGAAAAATCTGGACTTATCAGCCTTAGAGGAATTAACCATTGAAGCCAATCCTGGGGATTTGGATTCCGATAAGATCGCAGTCCTAAAAAATTCAGCAGTTAATCGTGTTTCCTTAGGCGTGCAAACCTTTGATGATAAAATGCTGAAAAAGATTGGGCGTAGTCATTTGGAGAAGGATATCTATGAAAATATAGACCGTCTCAAGTTAGCAGGATTTGAAAATATCTCTATTGACTTGATTTACGCTCTTCCCGGGCAAACTATGGAGCAGGTCAAGGATAATGTTGCCAAGGCTATCGCTCTGGATATTCCTCACATGAGTCTCTATAGCTTGATTTTGGAAAACCACACTGTCTTTATGAACCGCATGAGACGAGGAAAATTACCTCTTCCTAAGGAAGAATTAGAAGCAGAGATGTTTGAATATATCATTGCTGAATTGGAGAATGCTGGTTTTGAACATTACGAGATTTCTAATTTTTCCAAGCCAGGTTTTGAAAGTCGTCATAACCTTATGTATTGGGACAATGCAGAGTATTTTGGTATCGGCGCTGGCGCTTCGGGCTATGTCAATGGGGTTCGCTACAAAAACCACGGTCCCATCCGTCACTACATGAAAGCAGTAGAAGCTAGTAATGCGAGGATCAATGAGGAATATTTGAGTCAGAGAGAACAAATGGAAGAAGAAATGTTTCTGGGCCTCCGTAAGAAATCTGGGGTTTCAATTAGACGATTTGAAGAAAAATTTGCTACTTCTTTTGAAGAGTTGTATGGGCAAGTTGTGAAAGATTTGTGTCATCAAGGTCTTTTACAAGTAGAAGGTCAACAAATTCGCATGACAAAGAAAGGTCTCTTTTTAGGAGATACAGTAGCTGAAAGATTTATTTTGGAGTGATACTATGGGTTTAACTTATCAAATGAAGATGAAAATTCCTTTTGATATGTCAGATATGAATGGGCATATCAAACTACCAAGCCTCATCTTACTTTCTCTGCAGGTTTCAGGTAGCCAGTCAGCTCAACTGGGCGTAAGCGATAAGGAAATACTTGAAAAATATAATCTAGTTTGGATTATTACAGAGTACGATATTGATGTGATTAGGCTTCCACGTTTTGCCGAGGAAATTACCATCGAGACAGAGGCTTTAAGTTACAATCGTCTCTTTTGTTACCGCCGTTTCACCATCTACGATGAGTCAGGTCAAGCTATTATCCAAATGCTGGCGACCTTTGCTCTGATGGACCGGGATAGTCGCAAGGTCCATAGCGTGGATCCTGAGATGGTTGCCCCTTACCTATCGGAATTTTCAAAGAAAATCATTCGAGGTCCCAAATACACTGATTTGGACAATCCTACTAG
>CAURIB010000137.1:0-4677 GCA_963524795.1 uncultured Streptococcus sp. | reverse complement strand
GAATTGATGACATTATCATCGTTGTCGGTTATTTAAAAGAACAATTCGACTATCTCAAAGAGAAATACGGTGTTCGTTTGGTCTTTAATGATAAGTATGCTGATTACAACAACTTTTACTCTCTTTACTTAGTAAAAGAAGAGTTGGCTAACAGCTATGTCATCGATGCGGATAACTATCTTTTCAAGAATATGTTCCGCAATGATATCGAACGTTCAACTTATTTCAGTGTTTATCGTGAAGACTGTGATAATGAGTGGTTCCTAGTTTACGGAGATGATTACAAAGTTCAAGATATTATTGTCGATAGCAAAAATGGACGCATCTTGAGTGGGGTATCGTTCTGGGATGCTCCAACAGCTGAAAAGATTGTTGGATTTATCGATGAGGCTTATGCAAGCGGTGAATTTGTAGATCTCTACTGGGACAACATGGTTAAAGATAATATCAAAGAACTGGATGTTTACGTAGAGGAATTGGAAGAAAATTCTATCTACGAAATCGACAGTGTCAAAGATTATCAAAAATTGGAGAAGATTCTCTCTTCACAAAAATAAACAACTTTTAGAAACTGACGCCTTACCTATTTTTACTTGACTTTTCACGTTTGATACAGTATACTAGTGAAAATTTAACCTTTAAGGGCAGTCCAGAGAGACTCACAAGGTGTCAGAGAAAAGAAGCTACAATGGAAACAAGTAAGCAAGTGCTTATTTGCTACTTTTGTGTAAATATCTTACCTGAAACCTTGCAAGTGCAAGGTTTTTCTTTATCTGATCCCCTTAAAATTTAAGGAGGAAACGGTATGAATCCAAATTGTAAAAAACGCATGGGTGCTATTCGCTTGGAAGTTATGAGCGTAGTATCTCAGGAGGAAATCGCGCCAGCAATCTTTGAGCTTGTACTTGAAGGAGAAATGGTAGAAGCTATGAAAACGGGCCAATTTCTTCATTTGCGTGTACCTGATGATGCCCATCTCTTACGTCGTCCAATTTCGATTTCATCAATAGATAAGGCGACTAAGCAATGCAGACTTATCTATCGAGTTGAAGGAGTAGGGACAGCAATCTTTTCAAGCTTAAAAACAGGTGATAGCATAGATGTTATGGGGCCTCAAGGAAATGGCTTTGATTTATCTGATTTAGGCAAGCAGAATCGTGTTCTTATAGTTGGTGGTGGAATCGGAGTGCCACCCTTACTCGAAGTAGCTAAACAACTGAATGAGAGAGGTGTTGAAATAACAAGTGTTTTAGGATTTGCTACTAAAGATGCTGTTATTTTGGAAGATGAATTATCCAGATTTAGTCAGGTCTTTGTAACGACTGATGATGGATCTTATGGTATTAAAGGAAACGTATCGGTAGTGATTAATGAATTTGACACAGAATTTGATGCAATCTACTCATGCGGTGCGCCTGGTATGATGAAATATATCAATCAAACCTTCCATGACCATCCAAGAGCTTATCTATCTCTAGAATCTCGTATGGCCTGTGGCATGGGAGCTTGCTACGCTTGCGTCTTGAAAGTACCTGATAGTGAAACAGTTAGTCAACGTGTGTGTGAAGATGGGCCTGTATTTAAAACAGGAACTGTTGTTTTATAAGGAGAGTATCATGACTACAAATCGATTACAAGTCTCTCTACCAGGCTTAGAATTAAAGAATCCTATCATTCCTGCTTCAGGCTGTTTTGGCTTTGGTCAAGAGTATGCCAAATACTATGATTTGGATCTTTTAGGGTCTATCATGATTAAGGCGACTACCCTAGAACCACGTTTTGGTAATCCAATTCCACGAGTGGCAGAAACACCTGCAGGTATGCTCAATGCTATTGGCTTGCAAAATCCTGGTTTAGAAGCGGTTCTCTCTGAAAAGTTACCTTGGTTGCAAAGAGAGTATCCCAATCTCCCTATAATCGCCAATGTAGCTGGATTTTCAAAACAAGAATATTCAGAGGTTTCCCGTGGAATCTCTAAGGCAGCTAATGTAAAGGCTATTGAGCTAAATATCTCCTGTCCCAACGTTGACCATGGAAATCACGGACTCTTAATTGGTCAAGACCCAGATTTGGCTTATGATGTGGTAAAAGCAGCTGTAGGGGCATCTGAAGTGCCAGTTTACGTTAAATTGACACCAAGTGTAACTGATATCGTGACTATCGCAAAAGTAGTAGAGGACGCAGGTGCTAGTGGTCTCACTATGATCAATACCCTTGTTGGTATGCGCTTTGATCTCAAAACTAGAAAACCAATCATTGCTAATGGAACTGGCGGGATGTCGGGTCCTGCAATTTTACCAGTAGCCTTAAAACTGATTCGGCAGGTAGCTCAAACTACTAATCTTCCAATTATTGGAATGGGTGGTGTTGACTCGGCTGAAGCAGCCTTAGAAATGTATCTGGCTGGAGCATCAGCTATTGGAGTCGGTACAGCAAACTTTACAAACCCTTACGCTTGTCCTGATATCATTGAAAATCTTCCTAGGGTCATGGACAAATATGGAATAGATAGTCTAGAGCAACTACGTAAAGAAGTGAAAAAAAGTTTATTCTAAGTTTTATGCCATAGATTAAGTCTAAATTGTTTTGAAAGCGCCATTTTTCTGGTATAATAAATACTATGATTATTACAGTACCTATTAAAACAGAAAAAGACATTGCAACACCAGGACCAAACGTCCTTGTATTAGGTTATTTTGATGGAGTTCACCTTGGACATCAAAAATTATTTGACATAGCTTCTAAGATTGCTGCTGAAAAGCGCCAGGGAGTAGCTCTAGTAACCTTTAACGAATCCCCAAAATTAACCCTTAATCAATACTCACCTGAACACTTATTGCATATTCTGAATGCTAGTGAACGTGAGCGTAGATTGAAGAGAGCTGGAGTTGAAAGCTTGTATTTGATGGATTTTTCTAGTCGAGTTGCAAATATGACTGCTCAAGAATTCATTGATAGCTATGTCAAGGAAGCAAAGGCAGATACGATTGTGGTTGGTTTTGACTATAGTCTTGGATCAGACAGAAAGTCAGCCGAAGATTTAAAAGAACTTTTCCATGGTGAAGTGATTATCGTTCCACCAGTTGAGGACGAAAAAGGGAAAATTAGTTCTACACGAATTCGTCAAGCCATCTTAGAGGGTGATGTGAAAGAAGCTAGAAAACTTCTCGGTGCTCCACTGCCAACTAGAGGTGTAGTGGTTCATGGCAATGCCCGTGGTCGAACTATTGGCTTTCCTACAGCCAATCTAGTCAATTTGGATCGGACTTATATGCCGGCTGATGGTGTCTATGCTGTTGATGTTGAAATTCAGAGAAAAGTCTATCGTGGAATGGCTAGTCTAGGCAAAAATGTGACCTTTGATGGTGAAGAAGAGCGCTTTGAAGTTCATATCTTTGATTTTTCTGATGACATCTATGGCGAAACTGTAAATGTATATTGGTTAGACCGTATCCGTGACATGGTGAAATTTGATAGTATAGAACAATTAGTCAAGCAACTTAAGCAAGATGAACAGATGGCAAGAAAATAGGATTTGAAATGATAGGAGAGTTTGAGATTATCTCAAGCTCTTTTTTTGAAATATCATATATTATTTTTGATAAGCGCTTTCTTTCCCGATTTAATAGTATTTGTCTTTAAGATGATTATTGAAATTTATAGGAATTTTTGTTATAATTTAATCATCAAACTAAAGGAGATTATGATGTTTAAAGAAAAAAGAAATAAAGGCTTTATTTCAGGGCTTATTCTTTCACTAGTTTTCTTTGCTTTTTCTGCAGGAACTGTCTTCATGTGGAATGATCATCAACATCCAATGGATCCATTTTCAGACGACACACGGTCAGGTAAAGAAGTTACTATGACTGTCTATGATATCTATCCAGAAGTGGTTGGAGAAGTAGAAGGTGGAAGTGTTTTATATCTTGTGCAATATAGCAATGATGGTGATGGTAAATTTGCAGTTGTAGAGGCTAAAGAAAATGATAAAGAGATTCAAAAACTTATGGATCAAGCTGAAACTAAAACACTTATAGATAATCCAGTTACTCTAGTAGGTACACAGTTACAACCTCTAAGTAAAAATGTTAACAACAAATCTCGAAATAATAGAATTGTAGATTTGTCTGGCTTTCTTGACTCTATACTTGAACCTGATTCAACTGTTGCATTGAACATGAACTCAAGTGTCTATCTAAGTTTGACTGAACACTCAAAAGATGGCTGGTGGCATCTCATAAGTGCTGCAATTTTTGGAGGAATTGGACTATTTACATTAGTGAGTGCCTTTCTTCTTCGTAAAAAATCTATCGCAGCTTTTGAAGAGCTTTATCAAGCCTATCCTGAATTGCAAGGAAATGTTGAAAATCTAACTGCTTTGGCAGAATTTTATGATGAGAGTCTAAAGGTAATCCTTTATAAAAACCACCTCATCACTTACTATAAAGGAACGCAAGCTTTAGACCTACGAGATGTTGAGCAACTTTATCTAGTTGAAACAAGAATTAACCGTTCCCTAATCACAAATAAAGTCTACCAGTTCTGCTATGTTCGTAAGAATGCTAAGAAAAAACAAGACATGACCTTGAAAACAACTAAAACAGTTCAAGAGCAACTGGAAGAACTTTGGGATTTAATCTCAGATAAATTTCCAGATATTCATATAGGAGTTTAATA
>CAURIB010000136.1:0-4742 GCA_963524795.1 uncultured Streptococcus sp. | reverse complement strand
CTAGAAAGTGAGTTGTCATGTCCTATTTTGAAAATTTTTTAAAAGCCAATCAAGCCTATGTAGAATTGCATGGAGATCTTCATTTATCAATCAAACCAAAGACCAAAGTTGCAATCGTAACTTGTATGGACTCGCGTTTACACGTTGCGCCAGCTCTTGGGTTGGCTCTGGGAGATGCTCATATTTTGCGGAATGCGGGTGGTCGAGTGACGGAGGATATGATTCGCTCGCTTGTGATTTCCCAGCAACAAATGGGAACAAGGGAAATTGTGGTGCTCCATCATACAGACTGTGGTGCACAGACATTTGAAAATGGTCCTTTTCAGGAGTATTTGAAAAAAGAACTAGGAGTGGATGTTTCTGACAAGGACTTTTTGCCTTTTCAAGACATTGATGAAAGTGTTCGTGAGGATATGAGATTGCTACAGGAATCTCCTCTAATCCCAGATGATGTTGTTATTTCAGGTGCCGTTTACGATGTAGATACAGGGAGGATGACAGTCGTAAAACTGTAAGGATTAAATGTAGAAAGATAGTGTATGAAGAAAAATATTATTTTATTTGTTTTTATTGTATTAGTGTGTATTGGTTTACAGTATGAGACCAGGTATTTTACAGATGGATCGATGTCTGGAACGGAATATGGAGTGATGGGACTTTCCATCTTTCTAGCACTCTTTTATATGATTCCAGCTGTTTATCTCCTATACCGCATTGGACATAAATGGGAAACACCAAGAAAGGCTATAACTTTGTCCTTATTGGGTGGGATATTTATTTCGGGTTGGTTATCTAGTTTTGCCAATACCTACATACATGATTTTCTGACGAATCTTTTCCCAGATAGTAGGTTTTTGAATGCTTTGGAAAATGCTATTGTAGCCCCGATTGTAGAGGAACCTTTAAAATTACTACCTCTTGCCTTTGTTTTGTATTTGATTCCAATTAAAAAATTGAAACCAATCTTTTTACTAGGGATTGCTTCAGGTTTAGGGTTTCAAATGATTGAGGATGTCAGCTATATTCGCTCGGATTTACCAGAGGGCTTAGCTTATACAATTTCTCGGATTTTAGAGCGAATAACGTCTGCTCTTGCCTCGCATTGGACTTTTTCAGGACTTGCCATACTAGGTCTTTACTTACTTTACAGGGCTTATAAAGGTCAGAAGGCAGAACTGAGGTCTGGTTTGATCTATCTTGGTTTGGCTTTTGGAACACACTTTTTATTCAACTCACCTATTGTAGAGTTGGAGACAGAGTTGCCCCTTGCTTTTCCTCTTGTAACAGCTATTACTCTTTATAGCTTTTATCAGGCTTTCCAGTTTGTTGAGAAGTACAACGATGCGATGATAAAAGAGATTTCTTAAAAGATTATAACAAGAGTATAAATGTTTGCTCTTGTTTTATTTTTGATTGAAAAATAGAGAAAAAAGCGCTACAATGGTAGTTGGAAAATATTGTGAAAAAACACAAGTGATACATAAATACCGGAGGGAATCATGTCTTTTTCTGATTTAAAGCTCTTTGCCCTTTCTTCAAATAGAGAATTGGCAGAGCGTGTGGCGCAAGAGATTGGGATTGAATTGGGGAAATCAAGCGTTCGCCAATTTTCAGATGGGGAAATTCAGGTTAATATCGAGGAGTCTATCCGTGGGAGACACGTATTTATCCTGCAATCAACAAGCTCACCTGTTAATGACAACTTGCTTGAAATTTTGATTATGGTAGATGCTTTGAAGCGTGCCAGTGCAGAATCTGTCAACGTTGTTATGCCTTACTACGGTTATGCACGTCAGGATAGAAAAGCGCGCGCGCGTGAGCCAATCACTGCAAAACTCGTTGCAAACATGCTAGAAGTTGCTGGGGTAGATCGTTTGTTGACGATTGATTTGCACGCTGCACAGATTCAGGGATTCTTTGATATTCCAGTGGATCACTTGATGGGTGCTCCTTTGATTGCGGACTACTTTGAGCGTCGTGGTATGGTTGGTTCAGACTACGTGGTTGTCAGTCCAGACCACGGAGGAGTAACACGTGCCCGTAAATTAGCCGAGTTTTTGAAAACTTCTATTGCGATTATCGATAAACGTCGTAGCGTAGATAAGATGAATACCAGTGAGGTTATGAACATCATTGGTAAGGTAGAAGGTAAGACTTGTATCTTGATTGACGATATGATTGATACAGCTGGAACCATTTGTCATGCGGCTGATGCTCTAGCAGAAGCAGGAGCTGTTGAAGTTTACGCAAGTTGTACGCACCCAGTTCTTTCTGGTCCAGCAATGGAGAATATCCAGAAATCAGCCATTAAAAAATTGGTTGTTTTGGACACTATCTATCTTCCAGAAGAACGTTTAATTGATAAGATTGAACAAATTTCTATCGCTCATCTCCTAGGTGATGCTATTGTACGTATCCATGAAAAACGTCCTCTTTCTCCATTATTTAGTATCGAGAAAAAAATCTAAACTTTCACTTGAATAAACGAATTTCCTAGCATACTTTTCTCTTGCTAGGAAATTTTTTTGTAGCCAATAACTGCAAGCCTTTTCAAAATGTGCTATACTGATGAAAAGGAGGATTTCTATGACTCAAGAATTTATCAATCCAAGTGATGGAGTGGTCCGTCAGTATCTAGCAACCAGTAAAACTCTAGCTGTAGTAGGCTTATCCGATCGTGAGGAAACAACTAGCAATCGAGTGACTAAAGAAATGCAGGCTCGTGGCTATAAAATTATTCCAGTAAACCCTAAAGCTGCAGGTGGAGAGATTTTGGGAGAAAAGGTTTATGCCAGTCTAGCTGAAATTCCTTTCCCTGTAGATATCGTCAACGTCTATCGTCGCAGTGAATTTTTACCTGATGTAGCACGAGACTTTCTCAAGGCGGATGCCAAGATTTTCTGGGCACAACTAGGACTTGAAAGTTTGGAAGCAGAAGAAATCTTGCGTGCTGGGGGATGCGATGACATCGTGATGAACCGTTGTATTAAGAGAGAACATACACGTTTAATTCTTGAACAATAAAAAGGTAGCTGATGGGCTACCTTTTGTGTTGTACTCAATGAAAATCAAAGAGCAAACTAGGAAACTAGCCGCAGGCTGTACTTGAGTACGGCAAGACGACGTTGACGTGGTTTGAAGAGATTTTCGAAGTGTATTAGAAAATGCCGATGAGTGTTTGCATACCAAGACTAGTCAGGATGATAGCAATCCAGCAAAGGGCTCCAAGAAGAATGGATTTTCCACTGGATTTGATCATTGCAATGAGGTTTGTTTTGAGACCAATAGCACTCATAGCCATGATGATGAGAAATTTGGAGAGTTGTTTGAGAGGTGAAAAGAAGCTATTGCTGACACCGAATGATGTGAGAAGAGTAGTTAGCAGAGAAGCTAGGATAAAGTAGAGAATAAAAACGGGGAAGATTTTTTTAAGCTTCACTCCTTGGTTGTTACCTTGTTGACGGCTCTGCCAGTAGGAGAGGAAGAGAGTAATAGGGATAATAGCCAGGGTGCGTGTCAGTTTGACAATAGTAGCAGATTCGAGAGTGTTTGTATTGTATAGACTATCCCAGGCACTAGCAGTAGCTGTCACAGAGGAAGTATCGTTGACCGCAGTACCCGCAAAGAGAGCAAAACCTTCGTTGGAAAGATGGAGCCAAGAACCTAGAGTCGGAAAGATAAGCGCTGCCAAGACATTGAAGAAAAAGATAACAGAAATGGCTTGGGCCACTTCTTTTTCCTTGGCGTGAATAACAGGAGCAGTCGCTGCAATGGCAGAACCGCCACAGATAGAAGAGCCTACCCCAACCAAGGTAGCTAGCTTTGTATCAAGGTTAAAAAAGCGTTGGAAAAAGAAAGCTATAATCAAAGCAATTGAAATAGTTGAGAGGATGACAGGAAGGGAAGATTTTCCAACTGCGAAAACTTGTGAGATATTGAGTCCAAACCCAAGCAAGATAACAGCATACTGAAGCAATTTTTTGGAGCTATAAGTCAAACCAGCATCCAGTTGTTTATAGGGAGTGAGAAAGGGGTAGAGAATCATTCCGATAAAAATGGCGAAAACAGGTGCTCCCACAACAGGCAGAAAGCCTCCTAAAACCCAAGAGATGATAGAAATGATCAGACAGACTAACAGTCCTGCCCAATTTTTTGATAGAAATGACATAAAAACCTCCGAAAATAAATACTCCTTATTATAATCTTATCTGTCAGAAAAGTAAAATAGAAAGTAGGAATAAGGTTGTAAATTAACGTAATTTTGCGGTCAGAGAGCTTTTGTAGTATAATAGATATATGTTCTTTGATCAAGGAGGATATATATGGACTTAACCAAACGCTTTAATAAACAATTAGAAAAGATACAAGTTTCCTTGATTCGTCAATTTGACCAGGCTATTTCAGAGATTCCTGGTGTCCTGCGATTGACCTTGGGAGAACCAGATTTTACAACACCAGATCATGTGAAGGAGGCTGCAAAGCGAGCCATTGACCAAGATCAATCCTACTATACAGGAATGAGTGGTTTGTTGACATTGCGTCAGGCGGCGAGTGATTTTGTAAAAGAGAAATATCAGCTAGAATACAATCCAGAGAATGAAATCTTAGTCACAATTGGTGCGACAGAGGCTCTATCAGCTACTCTGACAGCTATTTTGGAGGAAGGAGACAAGGTTCTCTTGCCAGCTCCTGCCTATCCTGGCTATGAGCCAATAGTTAATCTAGTTGGTGCAGAGATTGTC
>CAURIB010000135.1:0-4775 GCA_963524795.1 uncultured Streptococcus sp. | reverse complement strand
TGATTCATCATCCGATTCAATTCTTTACGATAGGTATCATACCCATCTTCTTTTTCCTCATACAAAACACTTTGTCTGAATTTTTCTAAATTCAATCTTTTGTTAAAGATAGTCAATTGGAAGTTGGTTTGGTCGTCTAAAGAGTTAATCAAATCAGAATACTTCTCAATGATTGCGCCCTTATCTTCTAAACCAACGGTCTGGTAATTGACATCACCAAGTAAATAGCTTTGTGAGAAATAATCTTCTTTTACCTGCATCAGACCATTTTGATACAGGGCTTGATAGGAAAGAGTATTAGCCGTTGATGGTAACACTTCCTCTTTTTTTCCTTTAACTACTTCTTTCTGATTAGTCATTGAAGTTTTTTGTTTCTTTAATGTATTTGATTTTCTTTTCATGTTCAGATCCTTTCTTTCCTGTAATTGTACGTAGGGGAACCGTTAGTTCAAAATGAAGACGGTATTTCAAATAATGTTCAAAATATAAATCATTGGGTTTATAGACTCCAAAAAGCATGAGGGGGATGGTAAAGGCAAACACAAAACCGTAAACAAACCAATCTCCAAATTGCCAGAAAAAGAGATTCAAGCCCAAAACAATAATTGTGACAATAAAGGCTGGTAAAACAAAGATGATTTGTCTTGTGGTGAAACCTAACCAAGCCCTGTGTTGGTATTTTGAGATGTCTTTAAAGACACGTGTATTCATGACTTTCCTTTCTAAAAAGGCTAAGAAGCAATCACTTCCTAGCCTTTATCTAATTACATACCTAAGATTGAGCGAGCCGTACGTTGAGAACCAACGAGGGCAATGATCAGTAAGATAGCTTGTACCAAACTACCAAACATAATCGCAAGTGATTGCAAGACTCCTGCACCATTTGAAACAGCTATTTTCCCAGCAGATTCAAACAAAGGAACAAGAGAAACAATCAGAAAAATAAGAACCCCTTGTACCGCATAGACCATAATATTTTTTAAATAGCCAATACCAATAGACTTCCACTCATCACTTAAAAATGTTGGAATCGTAAGAGGGGCAAATGGGATCATAAGGTAGAGTTGAATAAATCGAATAGATACCAAAAGATTGACCATGGCTGCACTTACTATCCGAACAAGCCAAATGAGGAGGGCAAAAAAGCCTACAATCATCCGGCCAATAAATCCTGAACCTTTTAATCCAGAGATGGTATCATACTTTGCCCCACCGTGAGCCACAATCGAGGCCACTTGTTCAATGGCGTGACTCGCAATCCCGATGATGGCTTCTACAATAACGGTAGTGTTGGTAATCACGACTGCGACCATGATATAACTAATCAACATCGGCGCTAATGCTTCAAAGGTCATCGCTCCTCCTGAGTTAGCAATTTTCTTTGCCATCTTTGAAAATTCTAGGATGAGAACAACTGATAAAATCGCAACTCCAAGGGGCTGCATGACACTTTTAGTAATACTAGACATATAAGTCCAAACGGTTGGATTATAGCTAGATAGAGATTTAATCAGATCTACCGTAGATTGTAAATCTACATTAAATCCTTCAAATAAATTTTCAGCTGATATTTTTTCAGATGCAAGGTAAACAAAGGGTGAGACTAAACTAAGATTCATGTCATTGTTTATCCTCCTAAATTGAAATCTGAGTTACAAAGGCTCCAGCAGCCCCGACCATAACTCCACCGACAATTTCAAGAATGGCATTCCGAACACCTGGTCCACCATCTTTAATGTTGGTTGCAAGGTTGACAATCCCCACAACAACGAGAAAGGCACCAACCGCAATCAATCCCTTCTGTAACAAAGACATAGCTTGTGCAAACATAGCACTTGCGTCTACTCCATAAACAAAACCTTTAAAATGCGTAATCATCTATTTCCTCTTTTCTATTTTTATTTTAAACTAGATTCAAAAGTTAAATCACGAATTCTAAGGCCTTCAAGATGATTTTCTTGTCTTTGATTCAAAGGATTGATTTGATAGTTCCACCACCGTTCATCGGTTTCTTGATTGGCTAGGTACTTCCAGTTTGGATGCTTAATGGAATTGTACTTTTTACTTTTAAAGACAGGCATATTGGCAATTCGAACCAAGCATTCATGCCGTTTCATATTTCCGACTTCATCAGGTGTCATTAAATCACGAGCAATCTTTTGATGAGAAAGGGATCCTGAACCTGTCTGGCCAAAGGAACGACTAGTATTTCGAACATCAATGGTTTGTTTACCGAGTAATCCACTCATAAATTTAAAGGTATCTTCATCATTCCCACCTAAGTAGACTAAGCTATCACAGTTCCCCAAAATGGTTTTCCAAGCTTCTTTTTCTTTATAGAGCCCTTGAAGTTGGGCAATATTTTGTAGAATAGGAACGAGACTCATATTCCGAGAACGGACTGTTGAGGTTTGTTCAGCAAAATCTGGGATTTCTCCGATATTTGCGAACTCATCTAAGTAAACTCTCACATGAAGAGGTAATTGACCCTTAAAATCAATATCTGCTTGTCTTGTTAGGGTTTGAAATACGGTTGAAAAAAAGAGGGCTGAAAGAAAGCGAAAGGTACTATCGTTATCTGGGATAACTAGGTAAACCATTGATTTTTCCTTGCCCCATGTCTTCATGTCAAGGGTATCTCTTTTGGTCAAATCCATAACACTTTGAATATTGAAGAGGGCAAATTTAGCAGTGGTTACAGCAACAACAGAATCCAGAGTCTTATCCTTATAATTTTGGAAATCTGCCCAATTTCGCATGGTAAAATTTTCAGTCCCATACTTTTTAGCATAATTTTCAAATAGAATTTCTAAGACACTTTTTTCTTGGTTTTCACCCTTGGATAAGTGTTTAATGAGTTTTGAGATTTCAGCAAAACTTGGATAACGCCCTCGTTTTTTTCGCTCTTCCACTTCTTTTTTTTGACGTTTCAACAAGTTTTGGTATTCTGTTTGACTCAAACGACTCTCTTCAATGAGCTGTTCTCTTGTTTTAGGTGGATTATAGAAATCGACCAAGTAGGAAGCTAAAGCTCTTACCAAAGTCATAGAAGCTTCATCCCAAAATGGATCACTACGAGAGCCAGAGCCTTTGGTGTTATTAAAATAAACCGTCAGCATGCGATTCAAATCATTTTCTGTCTCTATATAGCGAAAAGGATTGAAGCCATCTGAGTTCTTCATATTGACTAAATCTAACACCTTTACTTGGTAGCCATGTTCTAAAAAGAGTTTGCCTGTTTTCTCGGCCAAGTGATCTTTAGGATCCACGACAATATTTGAACTATTCATCTGAATCAGATTGGGTTTCACAAAGCGAAATGTCTTCCCACTTCCTGAACCTCCGATCACCGCAATATTCTTATTTCTATCATATTGGGGTGATTTTTTATCTAATAATGTCAAACGAACATCTTGTGCTAAGATCGTATCATGAGAAAATTCCTTGCCGTAAAAGAGTTTCTTTTCTTTTAGAGTTCCAAAACGGGCGCTCCCGTATTCTACCCCTTCTCGGTATTGTTTTTTACCAGTCTCTAGATAGAGATAAACCAGCAACATCATCACAAAGCCTAGTAGAAAAAAAGCACTTGATTTTCCAGTAAAGGAAACATTCCATGGCGACTGAAGAACTTCATCTTGACCTTCCATCAGAAGATGAGTCCATTTATCTAATGTATTTCCAGTATAGGAATCATACAAAAGCGTCAAACGATGAAAAAGATAGCCTAGTAAGATACCTAACAGTGAGAATAGTAGGAATTTCTTTCCACTGTACATCATCTCACCATCTCTTTCTGTTTGACGGCTCCTTCTTGTCTAAAGGTAATTTGGGATTTAGCCTCATCAATTGCATCGTCTAATGACTTATCCATGGTAAAATCAGCTAATTTCTCCGGATCATTAACCATTTTTTCTAGCAGATGGTCTAAATGATTGTCTAGAATCGAACGGTCTTTCGTGTAGAAATGCAGAGAATCCCCTTGCCAAGCAATGGCTAAAGGAATCTCTTCTTTTTCTAAAAAAGCTTTAAATTTCTCTATATCAATTGGTTTGTCTAAAAAATCTTTTTTCAGATTAATCGTATCAATCGAATAAGGAGATTGTAGCAATTCTTCTAATTTCTGTACTCCTATCTTATAGGCAGAATCCTGTGCTAAAGCCTGACGTCTAGACCATTCTAGAATCTTTAAGAGACTTCTTACAGTAAATAAAAGACTACGCTCAGCATATTGAACTGCCATTCGTTCCTGTTGTTCAGAGGACATCTGATGCCTCCTTCTTAACAAATAGCAGCTTTCCTTCTTTATAACGATAAGCTATCAATTTCTGACGTTGCTTAATCGACTTGACAACCTGCAGTAGATCTCTCGAATAAGGTTCTCGAAGAGTAACTTCTACTGCTTTCCCATCAACGATACCAACGCGTTTAAATTCAATGTAGTCTTTTTTGAGATGTCCTAAGCCCATACCAAAGGGAAAGTGATGAATCAATTGGATGGTACAACCACCTTTATTTCCCATTTGTTTCAAATCATACAAGTTTACTACTTTCATGATTAACTCCTTTATCTAGTTTGTCGCATCGTTTAAGTCTGGTAACGATAAACTCCGTGTCTGTTAGAAAATTCTCACACACGTCTTGTGCCAGTTGCCCTTCACAGGGAAAAACTCTCAGTCCCTACTTACACAGGCACGCTAATCAAGACGGAGTGGATTCAATTTTCAAAGAACAGGTAGCTTTATTATAGATAAGAGTAGTTGAAATTTTTATCACAT
>CAURIB010000134.1:0-4809 GCA_963524795.1 uncultured Streptococcus sp. | reverse complement strand
TTGATTTTGCAAAATTATTTAGATAGAAAATTTTAAGACAGAGGAGAAACTATGTCACACGATCACAATCACGAAGAACGTGAACTTATTACACTTGTAGATGAGCAAGGAAACGAAACTTTATTTGAAATCCTTTTGACTATTGACGGAAAAGAAGAATTTGGTAAAAACTATGTTCTTCTTGTACCAGTTAATGCAGAAGAAGATGAAAACGGCGAAGTTGAAATCCAAGCTTACTCATTCATCGAAAATGAAGATGGAACAGAAGGCGAATTGCAACCAATCCCTGAAGATTCAGAAGATGAGTGGAACATGATTGAAGAAGTCTTCAACAGCTTTATGGAGGAGTAAAAACGTCCAGTGGACGTTTTTAGCCTGACGCTAAAAATAAGAACCGTCAGTAAGTCCGGGGGATGTTTTTAGCCCTGCTTCTAGAAATAAGAAAAAGCAGGAACGTCCAGTGGACGTTTTTAGCCTGACGCTAAAAATAAAAACCGTCAGTAAGTTCGGGGGATGTTTTTAGCCCTGCGCTAGAAATTAGAAACGCAGGTAGTCAGGGAAACTGTATCAGTCCAACTCAGAAATTAGGAAGAGTTGGAACATCCAGTGGACGTTTTTAGCCTGACGCTAAAAATAAGATTTAGCTAGTATCTAGCAAAATGAGTAAAAAGCGAAGAGAATCTTCGCTTTTTTGTTAAGGAGATAAGCATGATTGAAGTAGAAAAATGGCTTCATAGTCGGATTGGATTGAATTTTAGATCAGGATTGGGACGGATGCAAAGAGCAGTAGATTTGCTGGGGAATCCTGAGCAAACCTATCCAATTATCCATGTGACAGGGACAAATGGCAAGGGGTCAACTATTGCTTTTATGAGGGAGCTTTTTGTTGCCCATGGGAAAACGGTTGGCACCTTTACTTCGCCCCACATTGTCAGCATCCATGATCGGATTTGTATCAATGGTCAACCCATATCGGACGCAGACTTTATCCGTTTAGCAAATCAAGTTAAGGAAATGGAGCAAAGACTTCTAGAAACACATGACCAGTTGTCTTTTTTTGAGTTGTTAACCGTGATTGCTTTGCTTTATTTTAAAGAACAAGAGGTGGATCTAGTTCTATTAGAAGTTGGAATTGGTGGCTTGCTTGACACGACCAATGTGGTGACTGGAGAGATCGCAGTTATTACATCAATCGGCCTGGATCACCAGGAGACCTTGGGCGATAGTTTAACAGCAATCGCAGAGCAGAAGGCAGGGATTTTTAAGTTAGGCAAGTCAGCCGTTATTGCCAACCTAGCACCGGAAGCACAGATTGTTTGTCAAAAGATTGCGGAAGATTTAGGTGTGACTCTCTATCAAGCTGATAAAGATTTTTCTTTCAAAGAAGGCCAGTTCTCTTCATCTCTTGCGGGACTGAGACAATTAAAACTAGGTTTGGAAGGAGTCTATCAAGAGGAAAATGCAGCTCTGGCCTTGCAAACGTTTCTATTGTTTATGACACAAAGAGGTGAAAAGCTCAATGAAGAGGTCATCCGACTTGCTTTGAAAACTACCAGATGGGCTGGGCGTCTAGAGGCTATCACTGAACACATCTATCTGGACGGGGCCCACAATTTACCAGCTCTAGAGCGTTTGGTTGAGTTTATCCAAGAAAAAATCCAGCAAGGGTATCAGCCTCAAATCCTATTTGGTGCCCTAAAGCGGAAAGATTATAGTGGAATGCTTACTTATTTAACAGAGCATTTACCTGATGTAGTTCTCTATGTTACGAGTTTTGACTATCAGGGTTCCTTGGAAGAGCAAGACTTTGGAGATTATACAAGCATTGCTTCATATCGAGATTTTATAGATGGCTTTGAAGCTTCTGCAGGGGAGAAAGATTTACTGTTTGTGACGGGTTCTCTCTATTTTATATCAGAGGTTCGTGCCTATCTTGTGAATGTTTGACCCCGCTCTCTTTATTTGATATAGTAGGGGTGAAATGGCTCAGCAGTATTATGCTACTTCATAGTTGTTAAAAGAAAGGAGACCCTATGTCACTAAAAAAATTCACACTTTCTCTTGCCGCTTTAGCAAGTCTTAGTCTCTTAGTTGCTTGCTCCCCAAAAGCGCAGTCAACTCCTTCCTCTCAAGCAAGTACTAGTGCAGAAGCGAGCATTAGTCAGAAATCGGAAACATCTGCTTCTAGTTCAACAGCTAGTTCAGTAACTAATATTGATGGAACCTATACGAGACAAGATGATGGCGATACCATTACCTTGGTCGTTACTGGAAATACTGGAACATGGACGGAAGTAGAGCCTGATGGTGATCAGAAAATTAAAAAGGTAACCTTCGAACCAGAAAACCAGCGAGTCTTTGTTGGAGACGATATCAAGGTTTATGTAGCAGAAGAAAACCAGATTATCATTGATGATATGGATCGTGAGATTTCAGACCGTATTGTATTAAAGAAATAAACATTATTTGTAGGGATTTGAATCTAAATAAAACAGATTCAAGTCCTTTTTTGTTCCATCAATTTCTGGTGATTAAAAAATTCCATACTTTTAAGGTAGTTGAGTTCTACCCAAAAGTACAGAATGGATGATGTTAAAGGAAGAGTTCCTGTAAAAAGTGAGCAACCCCATCTTCCTCGTTGGTTAGAGATAACTGTTGGTCAGCGAAAGGAAGTAGAGCAGGATTAGCATTTTTCATAGCATATCCTTTGCCTGCAAAGGATAGCATCTCTTGGTCATTGTGTTCGTCGCCAAAGGCAATTAAATTCTGTTTGTCTATATTCATGACATTGAGAAGATATTCAAGGGCAAAGGCCTTGTGAACTCCTTTTGGTGTACATTCGAGAATGTTTAAAGGACCACCCCAAGTGTTAATATTTAGTTGGTGCTTGTAAAAACTGTTCATTTCTTCTGCGAGGGCATATTTGTCACTTGCGCGAGTCTGCAATAAAATGCAGTTAGGATCCTTGGTGACAAGCTCAGAATTAAATTGATTTTCAGGTCTGAAGTTTTCAACACCAAATAACCTAGGGTCGGCAATCTCCTTGTCTGGAGCCGTAATGTAAAACTTTTTACGGTATTCACCAGCGATAAAGTCTGCCTCGATTTCCTCTTTTCGTTGAACCATATCTAAGAGATATTTTTTATCAACAGTCAGGCATTTTTCATGCTCCCAAACCTTACCAGGCAGGTGAGTGAGTGAACCATTGAAATTGATCATAGGCGTTTCAAGTTCAAGCTGATCATAAAAATCTTTAGCCATACGATAAGGGCGACCTGTTGCAATTACGACATGGTGGCCTTTTTTAGATATTTGTTTGATAGTATCCTTGGTAAAATCCGATAGTTTACTTTCGCCATTAAGTAAGGTTCCGTCCAAGTCGACGGCAATCATTTTTTTAGTCATAAGATCCTCCCGAATCTAGTTTCAGATAAGATGTTTTCTATTATATCAAAAAGCGGAGAGAAAAGCTGACTCTAAGTGAAATGCGGGAGAACAATATCTATTAGTGTTTTTTAATTTTTTAAAAAAACACCTTGAAAAGGTGAATGATTGATGATATAATGGTTCTATTGTTCGTAAAATGACAAAGGAGATTAAAAATGGACAAACTATTTAAACTAAAAGAGCACGGGACAGATGTCCGAACAGAGGTGCTTGCTGGTTTAACAACATTCTTTGCAATGAGTTATATTCTCTTTGTAAACCCTCAAATGCTTTCACAAACTGGAATGCCAGTTCAGGGTGTATTCCTTGCTACGATTATTGGTTCTGTTGTCGGAACTTTAATGATGGCTTTCTATGCAAACCTGCCATATGCACAGGCTCCAGGTATGGGACTAAATGCCTTCTTCACATTTACCGTCGTATTTGGGATGGGCTATACATGGCAAGAAGCTCTTGGAATGGTCTTCATCTGTGGGATTATTTCATTGATTATTACATTGACCAATGTTCGTAAAATGATCATCGAATCTATTCCTACAACTCTTCGTTCAGCGATTTCAGCTGGTATTGGGGTTTTCCTTGCTTATGTTGGGATTAAGAATGCTGGTCTCTTGAAATTCTCGATTGACCCAGGTACCTATACAGTAGCAGGTGAAGGAGCAGATAAGGCTCAAGCAGCACTTACTGCAAACTCAGCAGCTGTTCCAGGATTGGTAGACTTCAACAGTCCTGCTGTTCTCGTAGCCCTTGCAGGTCTTGCCATTACTATCTTCTTCGTTGTTAAGGGGATCAAAGGTGGTATCATCCTTTCTATTTTGACGACGACAGTTCTTGCGATTGCTGTTGGTCTTGTTGATTTGTCTAGCATTGACTTTGCAAGCAATAATCTTTCATCAGCCGTTAATGACCTAGGAACTTTGTTTGGTGCTGCTCTTGGTTCAGAAGGCTTGGGATCTTTGATTTCAAATACTTCTCGTTTGCCAGAAACCTTGATGGCTATTCTTGCCTTCTCATTGACAGATATTTTTGATACTATCGGTACTCTTATCGGTACTGGTGAAAAAGTTGGTATCATTGCAACAAGTGGTGAAAACCATGAGTCAGCTAAATTGGATAAGGCTCTTTACTCTGACTTGGTGGCAACTTCAGTTGGTGCCATTGCTGGTACTTCAAACGTTACAACTTATATCGAATCAGCAGCAGGTATCGGTGCTGGTGGACGTACTGGTTTGACAGCATTAGTAGTTGCTATCTGTTTTGCCCTATCTAGCTTCTTTAGCCCACTTCTTGCTATTGTACCTTCGGCAGCGACAGCACCAATTTTGATTATTGTCGGAATTATGATGCTCTCTAACTTGAAAA
>CAURIB010000133.1:0-4809 GCA_963524795.1 uncultured Streptococcus sp. | reverse complement strand
TCTTCATCACTGCTGGTATGGGTGGTGGTTCTGGTACAGGTGCTGCACCAGTTATCGCTCGTATTGCAAAAAGTCTTGGTGCTTTGACAGTCGGTGTTGTCACTCGTCCATTTGGTTTTGAAGGAAGCAAACGTGGACAATTTGCCATCGAAGGGATTAACGAACTTCGTGAGCATGTTGATACACTCTTGATTATCTCAAACAACAACTTGCTAGAAATCGTCGACAAGAAAACTCCACTTCTTGAAGCATTGAGTGAAGCAGACAACGTTCTTCGTCAAGGTGTACAAGGGATTACAGATTTGATCACAAATCCTGGTTTGATCAACTTGGACTTTGCAGACGTTAAGACTGTTATGGCTAATAAAGGAAATGCCCTTATGGGTATTGGTATCGGTAGCGGTGAAGAACGTGTTGTAGAAGCTGCTCGTAAAGCTATCTACTCACCACTTCTTGAAACAACTATCGATGGTGCTGAGGATGTGATTGTTAACGTAACTGGTGGTTTGGACTTGACTTTGATTGAAGCTGAGGAAGCATCAGAAATTGTTAACCAAGCAGCTGGTCATGGTGTTAACATCTGGCTTGGAACATCTATTGATGAGACTATGAAAGACGAAATTCGCGTGACTGTTGTTGCGACAGGAGTACGTCAAGATAAAGTTGAGAAAGTTGTAACTGCTCAACCACGCCAAGCAGCCTACCGTGAACCTGCTAGAACTAGCCATACACATACATATGATCGCAATTTTGATATGGCTGATACAGTAGAGTTACCAACTCCAAGTCATCGTCGCCCAGAAGCTCCAAAGACATCAGCCTTTGGTGACTGGGACTTGAGACGTGATGCCATTGTTCGCCAAGGGGATCCAGTTGTTTCTCCTGTAGAACGTTTTGAGGTTCCAGCCGCAACAGATGAAGATGAGTTGGAAACTCCACCATTCTTTAAAAATCGTTAATGAAGATGAATTTAAAAGAAAATACGAACCTTGTTTTTCAACAGATATCGAATGCAGTTCAGGAAGCCGGTCGTGAAAACGATTCGGTTTCTGTGATTGCGGTGACCAAATATGTAGATGTTGAAACAGCCTCTGCTTTGGTTTCGCAAGGAGTGCAACACATCGGTGAGAACCGTGTTGATAAATTTCTTGACAAGTATCATGCCTTGAGTGATAAAAATCTTACTTGGCATTTGATAGGAACCTTACAGAGACGTAAAGTCAAGGAAGTAATTTCTTATGTGGATTATTTTCATGCTTTAGATTCCTTAAAGCTAGCTCAGGAAATTCAAAAACGAGCGGACCACAAGATTAAGTGCTTTTTGCAAGTAAATATCTCCCAGGAAGAGAGCAAGCATGGTTTTTCGAAAGAAGAACTCTTAGCCCTTTTGCCAGAACTCTCACAATTAGATCAGATTGAGTATGTTGGATTGATGACCATGGCTCCATTTGAAGCCACAAGTCAAGAGTTACAGGAGATATTTAAAGAAACGCAAGAATTGCAAAAAACCATTCAAGAAAAACATCTCCCCAATATGCCGATGACAGAACTCAGTATGGGAATGAGTCGAGACTTTAAAGAAGCGATTCAATATGGTTCAACTTTTGTTCGAATCGGTACAGCATTTTTTAAGTAGGAAATAACAATGTCACTAAAAGATAAATTTGATAAGTTTATAGATTATTTCACTGAAGATGGAGAAGAGGTGGCACCAAACGTTGCTGAGTTAAAGCCTGAAAAAACGCTAACATCAGTGTCTGCCCCCAAGGAAGAACTTCCACAAGCACAGCAGCTACCACAACCATCACAAGTGAATACTAAAGAAAAAAATATTACTCGCCTTCATGCTCGTCAGCAGGAATTGGCAATGCAGAGCCATCGTAGTACAGAAAAGGTAACCATTGATGTTCGTTATCCTCGTCGCTACGAAGATGCAACAGATATCGTTGATTTACTGGCAGGTAATGAAAGTATTTTAATCGATTTCCAATATATGACTGAAGTACAAGCGCGTCGTTGTCTAGACTATTTAGATGGGGCACGTCACGTATTGGCTGGTGAATTGAGAAAAGTTGCAAATACTATGTACCTTTTGACACCAGTAGGAGTTGTAGTTAATATTGAAGATATTCGCTTGCCTGAGGGAACTCAGAGTGAAGAATTCGACTTTGATATGAAGAGAAATCGAGTGAAATAATGATATTTCTAATTCGCTTCATTCAAAATGCTACAGATATCTATTCTTGGATACTTGTAGCTTTTGCTCTCTTATCCTGGTTTCCAAATGCCTATGAGACAGCAGTAGGTCGCTTTTTGTCTAGTTTAGCTAGACCGATCCTTCAACCCTTAAGTCGTCTGCCTCTAAGATTTGGCGGTTTTGACTTTTCAGTATGGGTGGCTGTCATCTTGGTTCATTTTGTTGGAAACTATCTCATTCGTTTTCTTTATATACTAGCATGAGAAAAGACATCTATCAGCATTTCTCAGTCGAGGATATTCCCTTTATTGATAAAGGCTTGGAGTGGCTAAGGCAGGTAGAAGAGCACTACGATCCTATCTTAACTCCCTTTATCAATCCCCATCAGGTCTTTATCCTAAAGACATTGGGAAATAATCATGGGATTCAAGTTTTTTCTAGCAATGATTTTGTAGCTACAGAATATAGTCGTGTGCTACTTGCACCAGATTATTTCATACCGACGAATTTAGCGGATTTTGAAATGACATTGCTTGAGATTGTCTACTCTAGCAAATTTGAACAATTGACACACGCTAAGATTTTGGGAACAGTCCTTAATCGACTCGGTATTGATCGCAAGCTCTTTGGTGATATATTGGTAACGGAAAATAGAGCGCAAATCATTGTGGACCAAAAATTCACTCCCCTCTTTCAAGACGGGATTCAAAAGATTGCCAAACTACCTGTTAAACTGGAAGTCAGATCTTTTGAAGATTTGTTAGAGGCTGAAAATGATTATCAAGAGAAGGAAGTTTTGCTTCCAAGTCTGCGCTTGGATGCTTTCTTATCAAATGTTTTGAAATTATCTCGATCACAGACCAGTGATTTATTAGCCAAAAAATATGTTCAGGTAAATTACCATCTGGTTGAAAAAGCTGACTATCAAGTCAAGATAGGTGATTTAGTAAGTGTCAGACGTTTTGGAAGGATTAGTATTCTGAGAGAAAATGGTCAAACCAAAAGAGATAAGAAGAAAATAACAGTCCAAGTCCTACGAAGTAAGTGAGAAAAGATATGCCAGTTACACCCCTTGAAATTAGGGATAAGGTTTTTTCAACGAAATTCAGAAGCTATGATAAGGATCAAGTTGACGAATTTTTAGATAAGATTCTTTGGGACTATGAGGAATTGATACGGTACAAGGATGAATCTGAAGACTATATCAAAAAATTAGAAGAGAGTCTTTCGGTTTTTACCAACGATTTTCCTAAGAGACAAGTAACAAATGAGCAAAAACAAGAAACAATGAATGATTCTGTTTTTTATTAAGTAAGTGAGGAAAAATATGCCAATTACGTCATTAGAAATTAAGGATAAAACCTTTAGTACTAAGTTTAGAGGTTTTAATCCAGAAGAAGTTGATGAATTTCTAGACATTGTTGTTCGTGACTATGAAACACTGGTTCGTAGCAACCACGAAAAAGAGCAACATATTAAAAATCTAGAAGAGCGTTTGTCTTATTTTGATGAGATCAAAGATTCTTTGAGCCAGTCAGTATTGATTGCTCAAGATACTGCGGAACGCGTCAAGCAAGCAGCCAATGATCGCTCTCAAAATATTATCAAACAAGCTGAGCAAGATGCACATCGATTGCTCGACGAAGCTAAGTACAAGGCCAATGAAATTTTGCGTCAAGCAACTGACAATGCTAAGAAGGTTGCAGTTGAGACAGAGGAGTTGAAGAACAAGAGTCGCGTTTTCCATCAACGTTTGAAATCTACGATTGAAAGTCAATTGGCTATCGTAGATTCATCTGATTGGGAAGAAATTTTGCGTCCGACTGCAACATATTTGCAAACTAGTGACGAAGCCTTCAAGGAAGTAGTTGAAGAGGTTCTAGGTGAAGATGTATCTTCATATCAGGAAGAAGAACCGATTGATATGACTCGTCAGTTTTCACCTGAGGAAGTAGCAGAGCTCCAAGCTCGAATTGAAGCTGCCAACAGAGAATTGGTAGAATCTCAGCTAGAAACTCCTTCTAATTCTTCTGAATCAGTTGTTGAAGGTGTAGTTTCTTCAAATCGGGAAACTTTTCCAACACCCTTGACAGAATCTATTGATCTTTTATAAGAAATATAATCTGAGAACAAGATCTTATCAAATATATTTTTAGCGAGTAGGAGATGGTGGAAGTCCTACAATCCCTGTTGATAAGATTATCCTCTCAAGTTATCAAGTCTGAAGTTAGTAGGATTTGACGTCGCCCACGTTACGGGAAAAGAGGGAGAAAGACTAGTTCTTTTTCCGAACAAAGGTGGTACCACGATTTTCGTCCTTTTTAGCGAGTCGTGGTTTTTAATTTGTCTATATCATAAAGGAGATATTATGAAACTCAAAGAAACTTTAAATCTTGGGAAAACAGACTTCCCAATGCGTGCCGGACTTCCGACCAAAGAGCCAGTTTGGCAAAAGGAATGGGAAGAAGCAAAACTCTATCAACGTCGTCAAGAGTTAAATGAAGGAAAACCTCACTTCACTCTGCATGATGGGCCTCCGTATGCCAACGGAAATATCCACGTAGGACATGCCATGAACAAGATTTCAAAAGATATCATTGTTCGTTCTAAGT
>CAURIB010000132.1:0-4811 GCA_963524795.1 uncultured Streptococcus sp. | reverse complement strand
CCAGCTACAAGGGCAAGGTCTGTTCCGTGTCCACGATAGGTTTTTGCAAAAGAGTTAAAAAGCTGGAATTCAACCTCAGTTGGAGTATCATCAAAGATAGATGAAACGATTTTCCCGATTCGAACAGCTCCTGCTGTATGACTACTAGATGGCCCAATCATGACTGGCCCAATAATATCAAAGACAGATTGAAAACGAAGTGATTGCATCTGTTTCCCCTTCAAAAGATTCTTACCTCTATTATATCAAAGATTAGATGCAAGCGCTCAATTCCATGATAAAATATCTAGAATCCCCATAAAGACTATGAAATCAAGCCTTTTGTAACAAAAAAGGGCTCTTCTTATGCAATAAAACATAGTCTTGTAACATTTCTACATAAAAACGTCAAGAAACAGTAATAATAGTAGGGTATCATGGAAATATAAGAAAGAAGGAGAAACTTTTTAAATGAAATCAACTATTAAAACAAAATTTGCAGGATTGGCAGTCGTACTTGGATTCCTTGCACCATCACTAACTTTTGCGCAAGAGACAACAACTTACACAGTTAAAACTGGTGACACTCTTTCAGAAATTGCAGAAACACACAACACAACTGTTGAAAAATTGGCTGAATTGAATAATATTGAAAATATTGACCTTATCTTTGTAGACCAAGTCTTGATTATTGATGGTCCAGCTGCTGCAGTAGCTGCAACCACTTCAACAACTTATGAGGCTCCAGCTACAACAGAGGCAACGACAGAAGTTGCAACTTACGAAGCAGAAGTAACTGAAACAACAACTTATGAAGCTCCAGCAGCACCAGTTGTGGAAGAAAGCTACACTGCTCCAGCAGCAACAGTAAGCGGGTCAGAATCAGAAGCTAAAGAATGGATTGCTCAAAAAGAATCAGGTGGTAGCTACACAGCTACAAACGGACGCTACATCGGACGTTACCAATTGACAGATTCATACTTGAACGGCGACTACTCAGCAGAAAACCAAGAACGTGTAGCAGATGCCTACGTTGCAGGACGTTACGGTTCATGGACTGCAGCTAAGAACTTCTGGCTTAACAACGGTTGGTATTAAGATGATATAGAAAAGGAAGTCTCAATGACTTTCTTTTTTGTTTACAAAGATATCAACTTCTCGCTCTAGTTCTGTTAGTAAGTGTTCATCTTCTACTAGCTTAGCTAAGGAGAGTCCATTTTGTATCAACTGAGCATCATTAGTACAAATGCCTATACGAATATAGGCAAAAGCAAGTGTGTCATACTTTTTGCTTGCTTTTGCCTCCTCTAAGAGAGTGTAGCAAAGCTGTTTGCAAAGCAACTTATCACCATTGTAAAGATAAAGAGTTGAGAGATTCAAAAGCAACATCATACGAAGCTGAAAGACAGGACTATAGTGTTTATAAACCTCTAGTCGTTCGAGAATTTTTTCAGTAATCTGATGAATATACTCCATAGGAAAAGCAAAGAGAATAGTATTAAGGACTTTGAGGTCGCTCTCATACCAAGTATCTTGTTTCTCAATATTATCCCATAGTCTGTTTACAATGTTGTCAATCTTACTTGACAATTTTTCTATCCCATTTTCACGGATGTAGATAACGATTTCGAGCATGTCTTGTAACTGCTGGATGGGGAGATCATGGTGTGTTTTTAGATAATATTGGCATTTTTTGAGTAATTTACTTAAGTCGCTCGTACCACTAATAGAAGCCATTTTTAGAAAAGTCTGCATGATAGTTGATCGTTCACTTGGTTGGTAGAGATGGCAAATATATTCGAACTCCTCAAAACTCATATTGATTTGCCGGAGAAGAAATTCCATATTCTCATATTTTGGAGTCGTTTTTCCACTTTCGATTTTTGATAGGCTGGTTCTTGAAAGGACGCTGCCACAGACATCTTCTTGGGTTAATCCTTTTGACTCACGGATTTCTTTATAAACATTTCCAAAATCGTAGCGCATGTTCTCCTCCTTGTTCGTGAAAAAAGTTAACAAAAAATTGAATTCTATTAAAAATATTGTATCATAAGAATATATAAAACAAATAAAAAATATTTTGTATTTTAGTATGTAAAGGATAATCGTTACATGAAACATTTTTTTGCAGGAATTGGTGAAATTCATTTTTTGTTATTTTTATTATATCTAAGCATGTCTACTAGTCCAATTATTGGACTAGTGATTGGACATACTAAAATAAATCTAATAAATTCTATTATTATGGCTCTTGGTATGATATTGGCATTAATTTTGGTATTATCAAGGGTGTATAGAAAATATTTTTATAGAGACGAAGATGACTAAAGTTTTAATCAATAATTGGCTCCATAATATCTATAGGGAATTTACCCACTACAAATATTATAAAGCCCTAAAAAAGAGCCTGGAATGGCTCTTTTTATGTACTATTATTTTTATTTGATGTAAACATTAGTGGTAGCAGATTTATTAAGGCTCTGACAAGTTTATGGATTTTCTACACCTGAATTAGTAGGTTGATGACTATTTGTATTGCTATCTTCAGCATTATTACTATTGGTATTAGCCTCTGCTTGATCTCCTGTATTGACAACATTATTTCCACCACTACCAGATGAATATTGCTCAGCTGCAGGTGTTTGGGAGTTACTAATGCTTCCATATGATTCAGAGTAGGTTGGAGTGTAGTTGCTATCTTCTGAATTGTAGGATTCTACTCTCTGAACGCTACTAGTCGTTTCAGTCTGGTTAGACTTTTGTTCCTCTTTTTTAGTCAAGACTTCAATTTGTTTTTGAAATTTAGAGATTAGTTCTTGAATTGGTTTTATCTTTTCTTCAAGAGTAGCTTGGTCGCTGGCAGAATTAATGTTTTTAATGATGTCTATTATTTTTTGCAAGGAAGTGATGGCTGTCTCAAGTGTTTGTTTATCTTGAAACTGGCTATCAGAATCTTTTATATCTAGTTTTAAAGCTTTTTCACTATAATGATTTGTGACTTTATCGGCAGTAGAAGTAAGAAAGTCTGCTAGTGTCTTTTTGCCTTCATCAGTAGTTGGCTTCAATTCTTGGATCTTTTTCCAATCTTCTATAATAGTTTCAGAATCAATATTGAAGTTTTTAATAGCGTTTTTTACTTGTTCAACATCTTGATGATTTTTTTGATGGTTGACGAGAGCAACGTTCCCTCTCTCTGCTTGGATTTTTTCTTGATGGAGGACTAAGCCTGTCAAAAGTCCAAAACCCACAACAATGGTAATAGTAAAAATGGTATTTTTTGATTTTAGGATCTCTTTGTAGTTTTTCACAATAGTTATACGCACATGGATGATGATATATGTATGGAATCATGTGCGCGTTCCTCCTTATTACAGTATATCATTTTTAGCTGATTTTAAAAAATAAGTTTATAAAGAGAATAGAGGTTTAGGTATGAATTGCCTTCTTTTGTGTTCATATCTTCATGTATTTACATAAGAGAGCGATAGATTGTCAGCATCTTCCTTGTCTTCTCTATCTAAGCATGTTATAATGAAAACTGCTCAAACGACCTTCAATCGTGATAGCAAACACGACCTTCAATCGTGAATAAACGAATAGATGGGAGAACTACCATGAGTGATAACTCTAAAACACGTGTTGTCGTGGGGATGAGTGGTGGTGTTGATTCGTCGGTCACGGCTCTCTTGCTCAAGGAGCAGGGCTACGACGTGATCGGTATCTTCATGAAGAACTGGGACGACACAGATGAAAACGGCGTCTGTACGGCGACCGAAGATTATAAGGATGTGGCTGCGGTAGCAGACCAACTGGGCATTCCTTACTACTCTGTCAATTTTGAAAAAGAGTACTGGGACCGCGTTTTTGAGTATTTCCTAGCGGAATACCGTGCAGGACGCACGCCCAATCCAGACGTTATGTGTAACAAGGAAATCAAGTTTAAGGCCTTTTTGGACTATGCCATGACCTTGGGAGCAGACTATGTAGCGACTGGGCACTATGCCCGTGTGGCGCGTGATGAGGATGGCACTGTTCACATGCTTCGTGGCGTGGACAATGGCAAGGATCAGACCTATTTCCTCAGCCAACTTTCTCAAGAACAACTCCAAAAAACCATGTTCCCTCTGGGGCATTTGGAAAAACCTGAAGTTCGCAGACTAGCAGAAGAAGCAGGCCTTGCGACTGCTAAGAAGAAAGACTCAACAGGGATTTGCTTTATCGGAGAAAAGAACTTTAAAGAATTTCTCAGCAACTACTTACCAGCCCAGCCTGGTCGCATGATGACTGTGGATGGTCGCGATATGGGCGAGCATGCAGGTCTTATGTACTATACAATTGGTCAGCGTGGGGGACTCGGTATCGGTGGGCAACACGGTGGTGACAATGCACCGTGGTTCGTTGTCGGAAAAGACCTGAGCAAGAATATCCTCTATGTCGGACAAGGATTCTACCATGATTCACTCATGTCAACAAGCCTAGAGGCCAGTCAAGTCCACTTTACTCGTGAAATGCCAGAGGAGTTTACGCTCGAGTGTACGGCTAAATTCCGCTACCGTCAGCCAGACTCGAAGGTGACTGTACATGTCAAAGGAGACAAGGCAGAGGTCATTTTCGCGGAACCGCAACGCGCCATTACACCAGGACAGGCAGTTGTCTTTTACGATGGCGAAGAATGTCTCGGTGGCGGTTTGATTGACAATGCCTACCGTGATGGCAAGGTTTGTCAGTACATTTAGATTGACAAATGTTCTCAATTTGCTACAATAATAAAAGCAATAGAAATGATGGTCAAAGCTCATGGATGTTGCAGGCTTTTTTGTCCTGCACTTCTT
>CAURIB010000131.1:0-4839 GCA_963524795.1 uncultured Streptococcus sp. | reverse complement strand
AGCCGTTCGTTGTCAGGTGAAAATCATTACGATGGATATGTTTAGCCCTTACTATACCTTAGCTAAACAGCTTCGCTTTCGAACTTCTAGGCTCAGGCTGAAACAGTCTCCCAGACTGTTTCACACCCGAATGCCAAAATTGTACATGATCGCTTTCACATTATACAACATCTAAGCCGGACTATGAGTCGTGTGCGTGTACAAATCATAAATTAATTTGATCAAAAATATCATGAATACAAGGCAATTAAGCGTTATTAGAAGCACATCAAATAAGATAGTCGTAAACTCAGCGATAAACGTTTTTATCGTCCTATTTTTCGCATGCACTTGACAAATAAAAAGATTTTAGACAAACTCTTAGGCTATTCAGAAGACTTGAAACACCATTATAATCTCTATCAGCTCTTGCTTTTTCACTTTCAGAATAAAGAGCCCGAGAAATTTTTCGGGCTTATTGAGGACATTCTAAAGCAGGTTCATCCTCTTTTTCAGACTGTCTTTAAGACATTTCTCAAGGACAAAGAGAAAATTGTCAACGCCCTTCAATTACCTTATTCTAACGCCAAATTGGAAGCAACCAATAATCTCATCAAACTTATCAAACGAAATGCTTTTGGTTTTAGGAACTTTGACAACTTTAAGAAACGAATTTTCATCGCTTTGAATATAAAAATGGAGAGGACAACGATTGTCCTCTCCAGATGTTAGCTTTTTATTCAACCCACTACAGTTGAGAAAGAGCCATAATTCTTCTCAGTTTTTCCTGACTTTTTTTCTTATAAAACTTTGCTGAAATATTAAAAAACTCTTATTTGTTAAAAAAATCACAAATATTTGAAAATATAGGAAATATATTATATAATTAACCTAAATATAAAGCGTGAAAAACGCAAGGAGGAAAAAATATGGCAACATTTTACGTTCCAGCAGTCAACCTTATTGGTAAAGGTGTGGTAAATGAAGTTGGTCCTTATGTTAAGGAGTTGGGCTATACTAAGGCTCTTTTGGTGACAGATAAGTATATCGAATCAAGTGATATCTTGCCAAAAATTTTAAAACCTTTAGATGATGAAGGAATTGCTTACGTTATCTTTAGTGATGTTGAACCGAACCCTACTTGTAAAAATGTTATGGATGGGGTCGCTGCTTTGAAAGAGCATAACTGTGACTTTATCATCTCGGTCGGTGGTGGCTCTCCACAGGATGCGGCTAGCTGTATTTCTGTAATCGCGACTAATGGCGGTAAACCACAGGATTATGAAGGTTTGCATAAATCTGCTCAAAAAGGCCTTCCTGTTGTCGCTATCAATACTACTGCAGGTACATCAGCAGAAATTACCATTAACTATGTTATCACTGATGAAGAACGTAAGGTAAAAATGGTAATGGTGGATAAAAACAGTCTTGCCCTTATCTCTGTTAATGACCCTGAATTGATGGTTTCAAAACCTCAAGCTTTGACTGCGGCTACTGGTATGGATGCTCTTACTCACGCCGTTGAAGCTTTGGTAACACCAGGTGCTTATGATGTGACTAAGAAACTTTCTATTGGAGCGATTGAGCTGATCAAAGAATATCTTCCACGTGCGGTAGAAAATGGACACGACATCGAAGCTCGTGAAGGTATGGTTAATGCTATCTTCCTTGGAGGAATGAGCTTTAACAATGCTGGACTCGGCTATGTTCACTCAATGGCTCACCAATTGGGGGCTGTCTATAACTTGCCTCATGGCGTTTGCTGTGCTATGCTTTTGCCAGTCGTTGAGCGTGAAAATGCCAAACGTGTACCTGTAGCCTTCCGTAATGTTGCTAAAGCCTTGGGTATGCAAATCGAAGGAAAATTAGATGAAGAATGTGCTGCTTATGCTATTTCTGAAATTGAAAAACTTTCTGAAACTGTCGGTATTCCTAAGAAATTGACAGAACTTGGTATCGAAGAAAAAGACTTTGACTTTGAATACCTTTCTAAGAATGCCTTGATTGATGCTTGTGCACCAGGTAATCCATTCATGCCAACTTTGGAAGAAACCATTTCTTTCTATAAGGAATTGTTCTAAGGAAAGTTACTTCAGAGCCCTTGTGGGATAGTAAATTTAAGATTCTTACATTACTGAATTCCTCCCGAATATTCAAATAATGTACTAAGAAATCAAATACTATTTCTATAATTTAAAACCAATAATATTTAAGAAGAACTATCCTCGTGATAGTTCTTTTTTGGAAAATTTGATATGCTAGGATTATGAAGAAAATCAAAATCGATGTAGTGGCTGTTCCCTTAAGTGGGCATCTTTATCCTACGATGAATTTACTTGCACCACTATTACAAAATCCTCAGTATGAGATTCGTTTACTTACAGGTCCTCAGAAAAAGGCTGTTGCAGAGGCGGTTGGTTTTCAAGTTCTTCCCATTTTAGAAGGACACGTAAAAGAATTTGAAAAAGTTGCCAACAATAAGGAGCAGTTAGGAATTATTTCAGCCTATCGGCAGTTGTCTGCTAGTCTTGATTTGGTAAACCTAGTTTCGGACCAATTAATCCAAGAATGGACAAATCATCGTCCGGACATTGTCATAGTGGACTTTATCACACTATCTGGTGGACTTGTAGCTGAGCAGATGGGAATTCCGTGGATAACAACTATGGCGACCCAGTTTGCGATTGAAACGACAGATGGACCTCCTTGTTTCTTTGGAGGAATGGGGACTCCCCAGAATAGCTGGCAGGTTTTACAACAGTTTCTTGCAAGAAAAATAACTCATTTGGGGAAACGGATAGTAACTTTTTTATTACGAGACCGCTTAAGGCGTTATCATTTTAAACTTTACAATCAGAAAGGCCAAGAAACTATTTATTCTCCATATTCAATTCTTGGTATTGGTATGAAAGAAGTGGAGTTGAAGAAAGGATTTCCAGAGCACTATAGCTGGGTAGGTCCTTTTGGTGCTTCAGTTGAGACGGTAGAAGACTATCCTTTAGATTTATCCCTCTTTACTGGTCGTAAGAAGGTTCTAGTATCTTGTGGGACACAATTGGAGTGGGCAAAAGAAAATCTCATTTTTCAAACAAAAGAACTTGCCAAAGCTCATCCAGACTGTCACTTTTTTGTAACTCGTGGTGTAGGTGGAGAGGCCTTCCAATGTGAAAATATCATGGAGAACCTTTCCGTAGTTTCTTATCTCCCCTATAAGGAGTACATTCCCCAGATGGATTATGTCATTCATCATGGTGGAGCAGGTATCTTTTATCAGTGCATTATTTATGGCAAACCTGCTTTGATATTGCCTCATGATTATGATCAATTTGATTATGCCGTTCGAGGGGTTGAGGCTGGTGTTGCTTTCACAGCTAAAAGAGATAATAGCAAGGAGATTGGGCAGGTCTTTGAAAAATTAATAGCTAAAGAAAATTGGCCAGAATTGGAGAATCTCCGCCAGGCTGCACAATTCTATCATCCAACAGAAATTTTGGAAAGCGAAATCCACCGTCTGTTAGCAGATAAGGAGAAAGAATGATGAAAAAAGTATTAGTTACAGGAGCTACTGGTTTCTTGGGTAAATATGTTGTAGAAGAACTAGTTGAGCATGGTTACCAAGTGCGAGCTTTTGGTAGAAACAGTCAAGTGGGTCGCTCTTTGGAAAATTCTTCGGTTAGTTTTTTTCAGGGTGATTTGACCAAAGCTAATGATGTGCTAGAGGCTTGCAAGGGGATGGATCTGGTTGTTCATGCGGGAGCCCTGTCAACAGTTTGGGGTCCTTGGGAAGATTTTTATCAGGCTAATGTTTTAGGAACCAAATATGTTCTTGATGCTTGTCGTCAAGTAGGTATGCAGCGCTTAGTCTATGTATCTTCGCCAAGTATCTATGCTGCACCTAAGGATCAGTTGGCTATCAAAGAAAATGATGCTCCAGAGGAAAATAATCTCAATAACTATATCCGCAGCAAATTGGCTTCGGAGAAACTTTTTAAAAATTACCCAGATGTTCCGAGTATCATCTTGAGGCCTCGTGGGCTTTTTGGGATTGGGGATACCAGTATTTTGCCACGGGTGATCAATCTTAGTCAAAAAATAGGAATTCCTTTGATTGGGGATGGGCGTCAGCTCATGGACATGACTTGTGTGGAAAATGTTGCTCTGGCAATCCGTTTGGCCATAGAAGCTCCAGAAGCTAAAGGTGAGGTTTACAACATTACTAATGGTGAACCGAGGGCTTTTAGAGATTTGCTAGAGGAAAGTTTGACAGGTCTGGGTTATCCAATCAAATATAGAAAAATTCCAGCATCTCTCTTATCAGGAATTGCAAGTAGTTTAGAATTTCTTTACAAGACTCTGAATCTTAAAGGCGAACCAGCCCTGACTCGCTATACCTATTACCTGCTTCGCTATAGTCAAACGCTGGATATTAGCAAGGCTGAGAGGGATTTGGGTTATCATCCGAAAATTAGTATTTCAGAAGGGATTGAGCAATATGTCCAAGATTATCGAAAGCATTGAGTATTTCCCAGCGGGATATTGTACTAGTTATGCCGGTTTGCTTTTTAAGGGTGTCAAGAATAGAAAGATGACTTTCCCTGCAGGTGTCTTTTTGATCAAACACAGGGATAAAGGATATTTGCTCTATGATACTGGCTATCACTATGATATTAAGACGAAACTTCGTTATGCTTTTTACCGTTTGGGGACGCCAGTTCAAATGACGGAGAAAGATCAGATTTTGCACTTGCTGAAAGCTAAAGGGATAAAGCCAGAAGAAATCAACTATGTCTTGTTGTCTCATCTACATCCAGATCATTTGGGAGGGGCTAGCTTCTTTCCGAATGCAAACTTTATCCTGAC
>CAURIB010000130.1:0-4921 GCA_963524795.1 uncultured Streptococcus sp. | reverse complement strand
GCTTGAACACCTGTTTCAGATTGCATGGTATCTAGAAGGGTCAATCCCCCAAAGACTTTACCAACTAGGTCTTTTTCTTTATTAGACAACTTTCTCCAGTCATCCAAGTCGTTTGACAAAGGGATACGCGTATCCAACCAGAATTGCTCTGTCAGTTTTTCCCAGGTCGATTTATCGATGACATCTTCGATGGCATTCCAGTTAATGGCTTTGTAGTATGTTTCCATTTGCATCACTTTCTTTTTCTATTCATTCAATCGTTACTATTCTACCATAAATTGATAGAATACCTCACAAAAAGTCGGCGAACCGACTTTTGATAGCTATCTAGGATAGCGGATTAGATGACACAGCTTTCACATTGGTTCGCGCCAACTTCTCCACCATCATCTGTAAAGGTACGGACGTAGTAGATAGACTTGATACCCTTGTTAAAGGCGTAGTTCCGAAGGATAGACAAGTCACGAGTGGTTTGTTTGTTTTCAGTTTTCCATTCGTAAAGACCCTTTGGAATATCGCTGCGCATAAAGAGAGTCAGTGAAAGACCTTGGTCTACATGCTCAGTTGCAGCAGCATAGACATCGATGACTTTTCGCATATCCATGTCGTAGGCAGAAGTGTAGTAAGGAATCGTTTCCGTTGACAATCCTGCTGCAGGGTAGTAGATCTTACCGATTTTTTTCTCTTGGCGTTCTTCAATCCGTTGTGTGATTGGGTGGATAGAAGCAGAGACATCATTGATGTAGCTGATAGATCCATTTGGTGCGACAGCTAAGCGGTTTTGGTGGTAAAGACCATCTGCTTGAACTTTAGCACGCAGTTCTACCCAATCCTCTGCACTTGGGATGAAGATATCTTTAAAGAGTTCTTTCACACGATCCGATTTTGGTACAAATTCTCCACTTGTGTACTTATCGAAGTAGCTACCGTTGGCGTAGTCTGATTTTTCGAAGTTGTGGAAGGTAACGCCTCGTTCACGAGCGATGTTGTTTGATTCTACGAGAGTCCAGTAGTTCATGAGCATGAAGTAGATACTTGTAAACTCAACAGACTCCGGTGATCCGTATTCGATCAATTGTTGCGCAAGGTAGCTGTGAAGTCCCATAGCTCCAAGTCCGAACGAATGCGCCAGTTTATTTCCGTGGTCAATAGTTGGAACGGCTACGATATGAGAGCTATCTGTAACGAAGGTCAAAGCACGAACCATGGCACGAATCGAACGACCAAAATCAGGTGAAGTCATCATGTTAACTACGTTGGTTGAACCAAGGTTACATGAGACGTCTGTTCCCATTTGGACAAATTCTTGGGCATCGTTGATCAAGCTTGGTTCTTGAACTTGGAGGATCTCTGAACACAAGTTACTCATGATGATTTTCCCATCAACTGGGTTTGCCCGGTTAGCAGTATCGATGTTGACTACATATGGGTAGCCAGATTCTTGTTGCAATTTAGAAATTTCAGTTTCCAAATCACGTGCCTTAATTTTTGTCTTGCGGATGTTTGGATTAGCAACCAACTCATCGTATTTTTCAGTGATGTCGATGTAGTTGAATGGCACTCCGTATTCACGTTCCACAGAGTAAGGGCTGAAGAGGTACATTTCCTCATTCTTACGAGCCAACTCGTAGAACTTATCTGGCACGACGACACCAAGTGAGAGAGTCTTAACCCGAACCTTTTCATCAGCATTTTCTTTCTTAGTAGAAAGGAAGGCGATGATGTCTGGGTGAAAGACATTGAGGTAAACCACCCCAGCCCCTTGGCGTTGTCCCAATTGGTTAGAGTAAGAGAAGCTATCTTCGAAGAGTTTCATAACAGGTACGACCCCAGAAGCGGCTCCTTCATACCCTTTGATTGGTGCTCCAGCTTCACGAAGGTTGCTGAGGGAAATCCCAACCCCACCACCGATACGTGAAAGTTGAAGGGCAGAGTTGATGGAACGTCCGATCGCATTCATATCATCAGTTACTTGGATCAAGAAACATGAAACCAATTCTCCACGGCGGGCACGACCAGCATTTAAGAAAGAAGGAGTAGCTGGTTGGTAGCGTTGGTGGATAATTTCGTTTGCGATGTCTCGCGCGATAGCTTCATTTCCATCTGCAAAATAGAGAGCATTGAAGAAGACACGGTCTTCCATGCTTTCAAGATAGTATTCTCCATCATTTGTTTTCAAAGCGTATTGGTTATAGAATTTGTAGGCCGCCATGAAGGACTTGAATTGGAAGTTTTGGTCTTTGATAAATTGGGCCAATTCCTCTAAAAATTCAGGACGGTATTTCTCGATAAAAGCTCTCTCAATGTAATTGTGCTCGAGAAGGTACTGAATCTTGTCTGTAATCGAGTCAAAGGCTTTAGTATTTGGTACAACATTTTCTTTAAAGAATGCATCCAAAGCTTCTTTATCCTTATGAAGCATGATTTGGCCGTTTACTGGACGGTTGATTTCATTGTTAAGACGAAAATACGTCACATCTTCAAGAGATTTTAATCCCATAATAATCCTTTTCTAGTTCAAAAAAATGAAGAGGAGAAGTCCTCTCTTTACAAGTAAAAAGTCTAGTGTTAGGTTGCTAACGCTAGACCCTATTTAAGCAAAATACTGTGTTTATTAAGAAAGTTTCTTCAACTTAGCTGGTTGAAAACCAGAAAATACTTCATCCGGTGTTTGAATAACTGGAGCAGCATTGAAACCAAGGTTCTTAACATGCTCTACAAATTCTGGCTGTTCATCTAAGTTAATTTCGCGGTATTCCACGTGATTGCTATCGAGGAATCGCTTGGTCATTTTGCATTGAACACAATTATTTTTTGAATAAATGGTTACCATTTCTTTTCCGTTCTCCTATCGAAATATAAATCTGTAAACAGTATAAACAAAATCCAGCAACTTGTCAACAAAATAAAACTAAATATTGTGCAAAGAAATGAAATGGAGTTTTCAAAGCACAATATATTGTGGTGAGTGAAAAGTGTGAAAATCGAAGAAATGGGATAGGAATAGGCTTTAAAGCATCTTTAATTAGTTATAATTTTTTGGTGAATCAATATCCTGTGGTTCAAGAGCTTCTTTACATTGAAAGCGGAGGAAAATGTTACTTATAATATAGTAGAAAATTGAAAAGATATTTCCTCTGTTCTTCAAGTGCTTCTTAAAATGTATCTAAATTGGGATTTTTCGCAGTCTTTTTCTGTAAGTCAGTGATAAAAATCTTGAAAAAAATTTCAAAAGATGATATAATACCAAATTGTAAGGGTTATCAAAAGGTAACTCAAAAACTATTTTTAAAAAGGAGAGTCAAACTATGGCTTCTAAAGATTTCCACATCGTGGCAGAAACAGGTATCCACGCACGTCCAGCAACTTTGTTGGTTCAAACTGCTAGCAAATTTGCTTCAGATATTACTCTTGAATACAAAGGTAAATCAGTTAACTTGAAATCAATCATGGGTGTTATGAGCCTTGGTGTTGGTCAAGGAGCAGACGTTGTAATCTCTGCAGAAGGTGCTGACGCTGATGATGCTATCGCAGCTATCTCAGAAACAATGACTAAAGAAGGATTGGCTTAAAAATATGACAAAAATGCTAAAAGGAATTGCAGCATCTGACGGTGTTGCCGATGCTAAGGCATATTTGCTCATTCAACCAGACTTATCATTTGAGACTGTTTCAGTCGAAGATACAAGTGCAGAAGAAGCTCGTTTGGATGCAGCTCTTGAAGCTTCACAAAACGAGCTTTCTCTTATTCGGGAGAATGCAGTAGCAAGCCTTGGTGAAGAAGCAGCGCAAGTTTTTGATGCGCATATGATGGTTCTTGCTGACCCTGAAATGATTGGTCAGATCAAAGAAACGATTCGTACGAAAAAAATCAATGCAGAAGCTGGCTTGAAAGAAGTCACTGACATGTTCATTGCGATCTTTGAAGGAATGGAAGACAATCCTTACATGCAAGAACGTGCAGCAGATATTCGTGACGTTACCAAACGTGTCCTTGCCAACTTGCTTGGGAAGAAATTGCCAAACCCTGCTTCTATCAATGAAGAAGCAATCGTGGTTGCGCATGACTTGACACCATCTGATACAGCTCAGTTGAACAAAAAGTACGTAAAAGCCTTTGTTACTAACATCGGTGGACGTACAAGTCACTCAGCTATCATGGCTCGTACACTTGAAATCGCAGCTGTTCTTGGTACAAATAACATCACAGAACTTGTCAAAGATGGCGATGTTTTGGCGGTTTCAGGAATTACTGGTGAAGTTGTTATCAACCCAACTGAAGAGCAAATCGCAGAGTTCAAAGCAGCTGGTGAAGCTTATGCTAAACAAAAAGCTGAATGGGCTCTCCTTAAAGATGCGAAAACAGTGACTGCTGATGGAAAACACTTCGAGTTGGCTGCTAACATCGGTACACCTAAAGATGTTGAAGGTGTGAACGATAACGGTGCAGAAGCTGTTGGTCTCTATCGTACAGAATTCTTGTACATGGATTCTCAAGACTTCCCAACGGAAGATGACCAATACGAAGCTTACAAAGCTGTTCTTGAAGGTATGAATGGTAAACCTGTGGTTGTTCGTACAATGGATATCGGTGGGGATAAAGAACTCCCTTACTTTGATCTTCCTAAAGAAATGAACCCATTCTTAGGTTTCCGTGCTTTGCGTATCTCTATCTCTGAGACAGGTAACCAAATGTTCCGTACACAATTGCGTGCCTTGCTTCGTGCATCTGTTCACGGTAAATTGCGGATCATGTTCCCAATGGTTGCTTTGTTGACAGAGTTCCGTACGGCTAAAGGTATTCTTGAAGAAGAAAAAGCTAAATTGCTTGCTGAAGGTGTTGCCGTTGCAGACGATATCGAAGTAGGTATCATGATTGAAATTCCTGCTGCAGCTATGCTTGCTGACCAATTTGCTAAAG